>CALVKX010000083.1 GCA_944333375.1 uncultured Eubacteriales bacterium | reverse complement strand
GACCCGAAGGAGTCAACCGAAACGAGCGGTGGGCGCGGCCAGCGCCCGCCGCGACGATTGAGGTTGCGGGTCTGCGCCCCTCCGAACCTCCCATAAGGTTTTTTGACAGTCTGCGGCGAACAGCATTTTATGCTGTTTGCCGCTAGCAAGTCAGACCGCTGACAAAGGGGCTGCTTTCGGTTGAAAGCAGCCCCTTTGTCAGCGGTCTGAGCGCCCTCGCCGAAGCGGCGGCGCTTTTTTCATTTTCAGTACTGGCTGTTGCGGTTGCGCTCGAAGCACTCGCGGCAGTACACCGGACGGTCGCCCTTGGGCTGGAAAGGCACCTGGGTGGTGGCGCCGCAGCCGTCGCAGATCACCTCAAAGTACTGGCGCTCGGCGCGGCCGGGGTTCTCCCGGTTGCGGCGGGCGGCGCGGCACTCATGGCAGCGGGTGGGGTCATTCTGGAAGCCCTTGTCCGCAAAGAACTGCTGCTCAGAGGCGCTGAACACGAATTCCTTGCCACAGTCACGGCATACCAACGTCTTGTCTTCAAACATGTCTGGATTCCCTCCACTTTTTGGTTTGTTCTGTCTCGCATCTGCTTTGAGTCCCTGGCGTGGTTTCCGTGCTTTCGAACAAACTCGAAGGAAAGGAACCTGAACCATATAACCTAAGCTGGACAGCGGCTCAATTATAGCATGAATCCGTCCGTTTGCAAAGCGGTTTCCCGAAATTTTCTTTCCCTGGCCTCAGGCCGGGTTTTTAATCATGCGGCGAATGTCGTCCAGGAGGCTCACCAGACTGGGCGACTGCCTGATGGAATCCTCCACCTTGCTGATGGAGGACATAACCGTGGTATAGTGCCGCCCGCCGAAAGCGTCGCCGATGCGGGTCAGGCTCAGGCCCATCATTTCCCGCGTCAGGTACATGGCGATCTGCCGGGGGACGGTGATCTCGTGGTTGCGCTTGGGGCTTTTGAGGTCCGCCACGCTCAGCCCATAGTAGTTGGCCACGGCCTCCTGGATGCTGTCGCAGGTAATCAGGCGCGTTTCGGAATGTTTGAACAGCTCGCGCAGGGCCTCGCGGGCAAGCTGCATGTCGATGGCGCGGCGGGTGAGGCTGGAATAGGCGGTCAGGCGGGTGAGGCTCCCCTCGAGCTCGCGCACGTTGGTGTCGATCTTCTCGGCGATGAGGGCGAGGATATCGTCTCCGATGCTCAGGTGCTCAAACTCCGCCTTTTTGCGCAGAATGGCCAGACGCGTCTCGAAATCCGGCCGCTGGATGTCCGCCACCAGGCCGCCCTCAAAACGGCTGCACAGCCGCTCCTCGAGCTTCTGAATCTCCTTGGGGGGCTTGTCGGAGGTCATCACGATCTGCTTGCCGGCCTCGCGCAGGTGGTTGAAGGTGTGGAAGAACTCCTCCTCCGTGCCGTGCTTGCCGGCGATGAACTGGATGTCATCGACCATGAGGATGTCCACGTTGCGGAAGCGATCGCGGAACTGCTGATTCTGGTTGCTCTGCATGGCGCTGACGAGCTGGTTGGTGAAATCCTCGCTGGTGATATAGAGGATGCGCATATCGGGATACAGCTCGTGCGCGTAGTGGCCGATGGCGTGCATCAGATGCGTCTTGCCAAGGCCCACGCCGCCATAGATGAACAGCGGATTGTACGCCTTGGCCGGGACCTCCGCCACCGCCAGAGACACCGCGTGCGCAAAGCGATTGCTGGAGCCCACGACAAAGGTGTCAAAGGTATACTTGGGGTTGAGCAGAGCCAGCGAATCGCCCGAGGCGCGAGCCTCCAGCGCCTTGAGGCGGTCTTTCATCTCGTCGTGGCCATAGACCTCCACCGTCAGCGCATGGCCCGCGGCCGTGCTCGCCGCATTCTGGATCTGCGTCATATAGCGGCTGGTCCCCATCTGCTGCACCACGGGGCTGACGCACTCCAGCAGCAAAACATCCCCCATCAGCGCGCAAGGCTTGAGGGCCGTTTCAATCCAGGTGCTGTAACTGATGCGGGTCATCTCCCCCTGCAGGATCTTGCAGGCGCTCTCCCACAGCTCCTCGGCCTTTATCACGGCGTAATCGACCTTCCATTCGTGCATATTATACAAGCTCAGCTTTGGTCCATTCTCCACATGGCAGTACCCAAAGATGAAAAGAATGTGGAAAACGTCCATGTGGAAAACCACATGCGCTATTCCCCATTTTCGTGAATAATCATAGCAGATACGGACACTTTTGACAAGACTCCCTCCCTTCCGCGCTCTTGCATAGCCGATGGAATGTTGAAAACCTTCTTTCCTACCCATGGTGGACGGGGCCGTATCCCTCCACAAAACATGGCGCTTGACAAGCTAAAAATGAATGGATATTCAAATATAACTGGATAAAATTACATTTCTTAAAGAAGTGCTTCCCTTCTGTCACATTTTCCGCAACAAAAACAAGGACTTATCCGGCGAAATGTAGAAAAATATGTTGCAGAACCGGCCCGCGCAGAGGGGAGGTATCGGCGGCCATGGCAATCCCCGTTGGGTTGACGGAAGTGGAGCACGCGCTCAGGCCCTGGCTTGGGACGCTTTTTTTGAGCGCCAACACGCTGGCCGATACCCTTGCCAGCCGCATGCGCGCCTACGCGCCCTATCGCCAGACGCTGGAGAGCCTGCGCGACGAGCTGGAATCGCTCCTGCTGGTCCAGCTCAATCGCCTGACCAACGGCAGCCTGACCGTCATTACCGACAATTACCATACCTGCCGGCTGGGGACGGAGCAGATTGCGGCCATTACCGACGACCTCATGGGGGTGATCTTTGACAAGCTCACCCCGTTTTCCGCCAACTTCATCAAAATCAACGATTACAGCCTCCGCGTGTGCAGCCTCAGCGCCCTGAGGGTGCTCTACCAGCGCTACGGCGCCTTCTACACGAAGGAGGAGTTCGATTTCATGGTGCGCATGATCCGCACCCTCTATCCTCCCGAGCGCTACGCCGGCTGGCTTCGGGAATGAGGCGCGCGTTGCATTTTGCCTAGAAAAAGTGTATAGTGTGTAGTGATTCTCCCATCCCACCGACCCGCGCGGCGCAGCGTGTCTCCGCCGCCTTTCATGGCAAGATTCATGAACGATTTTGAACAGCAGGCCCTTTTTTCCAGCCCTCCCCCGCCGCCGCTTGCCGAGCGGATGCGCCCCCGGACGCTGGAGGAGTTTATCGGCCAGGAACGCCTTCTGGGGCCGGGCCGGCTTTTGCGCCGCGCCATTGAGGCCGACCGGCTGCAAAGCAGCATCTTCTGGGGTCCCCCGGGCTGCGGAAAGACGACGCTGGCTTCCATCGTCGCCCGCATGACCGGCAGCGCCTTTGAAAAGCTCAACGCCGTCACCAGCGGCGTGGCGGACGTGCGCCAGGTGCTCAAGGAAGCGCAGGACCGCCGCCTTCGCTACGGCCGCGCCACCTACCTGCTTTTGGACGAGTGCCATCGCTGGTCCAAGGCGCAAAGCGACAGCATTTTGCCCGCCATCGAAAGCGGCCTGATCCGCTTCATCGGCTCCACGACGGAAAACCCCATGGTCAGCATGACCCCGGCCATCGTCAGCCGGTGCCGGGTGTTCCAGTTCGAGCCGCTGAGCGCCCAGGACGTGCTGCGCGCGCTGGAAAACGCCCTGCGCGATCCGGAGCGCGGCTACGGCAAAAGCGACACGCGCGTGGAGGATGGCGCGCTTGCCTTCATCGCCCGCATGGCGGACGGCGACGTGCGCGCCGCGCTGGGGGCGCTGGAATTGGCATGGCTGACCGCCCGGGAGGAGACGGAATCAGGCACGGGCCGGTCGTTTAAGCGCCTTCGGCTGGAGGACGCACAGGAGAGCATGCAAAAGCCTCTGCTCAAGCTGGACGAGAGCCAGTATTACGACATGCTCTCGGCCTTCATCAAGAGCATGCGCGGCAGCGACCCGGACGCGGCGCTGCTGTGGTTCAGCCGCCTGCTCTACGCGGGCGTGGACCCCAAGCTCATCGTGCGGCGCATCGTGGTCCATGCCAGCGAGGACGTGGGGCTGGCCGATCCCGTGGTCATGCTGCAGGCGCAGGCCGCCGTCACCGCTCTGGAATTCGTGGGCATGCCCGAGGCGCGCATCCCCATCGCGCAGGCCATCATCGCCGTCTCTCTGGCGCACAAGAGCAACAGCGTCTGCGTGGCCATCGACGCGGCCATGGCCGACGCGCAAAAGGGCGGCTTCACCCCCGTGCCCGAGCACCTGCGCGACCAGAGCTACCGTACGCCGCACCAGAACACCCCGCAGTACAAATACCCCCACGACTACCCCGGCCATTTCGTCCGGCAAAACTACATGCCCGCGGGATATGAGCATGCCGTCTACTACCATCCCTCCGATCAGGGGCACGAGGCCAAGCTCAGGGATCGCCACGAGCGCAGATTTGGAGCCAGCCATGAAGCATGAGCTGAAACGCAAGCCCGACGTACAAAAAACCACGATGCTGGCCATCGTGGTCAACATCGTGCAAATCGGCGTCCTGTTTGCCTTTGTGCTCTATGTGCTCACCGCCGGGCCGGAGGCGCGCGAAAGCTGGTCTTTGCAGTTCATGGTCGTGGGCGGCGCGCTGATGGCGGCCTGGGGCGCGGGCATCGACATCCAGGACGCGCTGCGCACCCGGCGCCTGGAGCGCACTATCGGGGAATTGCAGGTCACCAACGGGCAGATGGACGCGCTCAACCTCAGGCTCAGGGCCCAGCGGCACGACTTCCTAAACCACCTTCAAGTCGTCTACAGCCTGCTGGAGATGCAGGAATACGGCGAGGCCACGGCCTATCTCGAGCGCGTCTATGACGAGCACCGCTCCGTCTCCTCGGTCCTGCGCACCAAAATGACGGCCTTTAACGCGCTTTTGCAGGTCAAGAGCGCGGCCTGCCAGGAGCGCGGCATCCGCCTGGAGCTGGACATCCGAAGCTCCCTGGAGGGCTTGCCGGTGCCGCCGTGGGAGCTGTGCTGCATCATCGGCAACCTCATGGACAACGCCATGGACGCCGTTGAGGACGTGCCCGGCGGCCGCATCGACCTGTCCGTGTCCGAGGACCTCAGGGGCTTCACCTTTGTCATCTCCAACAACGGCGCCCCCATCCCCGAGGACCTGCGCGACAGCCTCTTTGAGCCGGGCGTGTCCACCAAGGGCGAGGGCCACGGCCTGGGCCTGAGCATCGTGCGCAGCACGCTGGACGAGTACGGCGGCACCATCGCCCTGCAGCCCGGTGAAACAACCGTCTTTACCGTGACCGTGCCACGCGACAGCGGGCGCGCCGGCGCCTGAGCGGCGCAAAACACACGAAGGGAGCGCGGGGTTTTTCCCGCATGCGCATGGAACGCAGCAAGCAACGCTTTTTAAAGAACATGGTGGGCTTTTCCATGGTGACATGGATCTCCTTTGCCCTGGGCTTCATTGCCACGCCCATCTCCACGCGCCTTTTCGCCCCCGCCGAGCTGGCCCGCGTGAGCATGTTCGGCACCTATACGTCGCTGTTTTGCTCGGTGTGCTACCTGGGGCTGGACCAGGCGTTCGTGCGTTTCTTCCGCGAAAACCCCGGCCGCATGACGCCCCGGTCGCTTCTGACGTTCTGCCTGTCGGTGGCGCTGGGCTTCGGGATCGTGTCCTCGGCGGTGCTGCTGGGCTTCTGGCGCTCCCTGAGCAAGGAGATCGTCGGCCAGCCGGATTTCTCCATCTTCCTGTGCCTGTGCCTCTACAGCTGCTCGCTGGTCATCTTCCGCTTCCTGTCGCTGTGCTACCGCATGGAGCAAAACGCCCTCCTGTACACCATTCAGGGCGTCGTGCACGCGCTTTTGACCAAGATCGCCTACCTCGCCGTGGGCCTGAGCCGCCCCACCGGCCGCTCGGCCATCCTGGCGCTGACGGTGCTCATGGCGCTCTTTACGCTGGTGTTCATCGTCCTGCAGCGGGGGCGGCTGGACCTCTCCTTCCCCGCCCGCACGGACCGGGAGGCCGTGCGCGAGCTGGCCAGATACGCCCTGCCGCTGGTGCCGCTGAGCGTGCTGAGCTGGCTGAACACCTCCGTGAGCACCCTTTCGCTCAAGCACCTGCTGGGCTACGAGGCCACCGGCATCTTTTCCAGCGCCCTGGGCCTGGCCTCCACCATCAACATCATCCAAACGGGCTTCAACACCTACTGGGCGCCCTATGTGCTGGAGAACTACCAGAGCGACGACCGCCAGCGCTTCTACACCGTGCACCGGCTTATGGCCTGCATGCTGACGCTCTTCGGCCTGGGGATCACGCTGCTCCAGTCCCCGGTGTTTTTGCTGCTGGGCAAGAGCTACCGCGGCTCCGTGGTCTTTTTCCCCTTCCTGTTTCTCTCCCCCATCTGCTACTGCCTGGGGGAGACGACGGGCATGGGCATCACCATCTCCAAAAAGTCCTACTGGACGACGCTGATCTACCTCTTTTCCTCCCTGGCCAATATCGGGCTGTGCTTCGTGCTCATCCCCGCCTGCGGCATCTCGGGCGCCGCCATGGCGTCGGCCTTTTCGGCCATCCTCACGCTGCTGCTGCGCACGGCGGTGGGCGAGCGCTACTACCGCGCCATCCTCAACTACCGCTGTCTGATTCTCACCATTGCGCTGATGCTGGCGGCCTCCTTCTTAAACCTCCTGCTTTCGGGCGTATGGAAATACGCCGCGCTGGTGCTGGTGCTGGCGCTGGCCTGCGCGCTGTACCGGCCGGAGCTTCGCACGCTTTTGACCACCGCCGGGCAGGTGCTTGACGCGCTGCGCGGGCGCATGCGCAAGGAGGGCGGCCATGGACGGTAAGAAAAAGCGCGTCCTGATGATCGCGGACGCGGACAGCTTCTGGACCCGGCGGCTGATGGAGCATCTGCTCCTGCCCGAGGGCTACGATCTGGTGCTCTTTCCCATCTGGGGCGACGGGGGCAAGTATGCGGACTTCTATCGTCAAAACGGCGTGACGGTCTATCGCGACCGCCACACCCTGCCCGTTATCCGTCACATTCCCCGGCTGCGCATGTGGGCGCGCATCGCGCTCAATGCCCGCGGCCTGATGCGTCTGGGGCCGTTTGACATCGTGCATAACCATTATCTCTCCCAGCGCGACCTGGCGCTGGGGAGGCTAGTGGCGCGGCGATTCCGCGCCCGGTGGGTGTGCAGCTTCTGGGGCAGCGACCTCATGCGCGCCGGCGCGCTGGCGCTGAGCCGCATGAAGCCCTATCTGCGCGCCTGCGACGCCGTGAGCGTCCACAGCGAACTCAACCGAGGCATGATCCGCCGCCTCTACGGCGAGGACGTGGCCCAAAAGACGGCCCTCCTCTACTTCGGCCAGACCGGCTATGCGGACATCGACCGCGCCCGCGGCCGCTTCACCCCCGCCCAGTGCCGTGCGCGCTTTGGCATCGCCCCGGATCGGTTTGTCATCTGCGTGGGCTACAGCGCCTCCTCCGCCCAGCAGCAGCTTGAGGTCATCCAGGCGCTTTCGCTCCTGCCGCCGGAGCGCCTCGGCCGCGTCACGCTGGTCCTGCAACAGACCTACGGCGAAAACGACCCCGCCTACGTCGCCCGCACCCGCGAGCTGGCGGGCCGCCTGCCCTGCCAGACGGTGGCGCTGACCCAGTTTCTGGGCCCGGAGGACAGCGCCATGCTGCGCCTGTCCGCGGACGTGTTCATCCTCGCCATCCGCACCGACGCCTTCTCCGCCAGCATGCAGGAATACCTCTACGCCGGGGCCTGCGTGCTCAAGGGCGCGTGGCTGGGCTATCCGCAGCTTGAGGAGATGGGGATTGCCCTGGAGTCCTTCCGCGACTTCGGCGATCTGCCCGCGCTGGTGGCGCGCGCCATGGACGGCGGGCTTTCGGGGCTTTCGCAGGAGCAGCGCGCGCTCTTCCCCCGCCTCTACTCCTGGGAGGCCGTGCGGGAAAGCTGGCTGGCGCTCTACCGCTAGCTACCTTCCGCCGATGGGCAGGCCCATGAGCATATAGCGCCACACGCTGGCGCGGATGCACCAATGGTGCCGCTGACCCGTCCGTCTCCGCCTGTACTCGTACGCCCGACTTGTCATAATGGACCGGCTCCTTTCGTGTCTCTTTACTTATAAGACGCGCAAGGAGCCGGTTTGGTTTGCTGTTTTTTACGATTTTTTTACGATTCTTTGACGCCGGCTTCTCCGACCGCTTCCCCGAGCACCTGCGCGATGTTGTCGCGGATGACCAGCGCTGCCAGCCCCTCCTAGGCCGTCTCATCCCGGTTGATGAGCACGAGGGGCACGCCCCGGCGCAG
>CALVKX010000082.1 GCA_944333375.1 uncultured Eubacteriales bacterium | reverse complement strand
CTCCCCGTTGTCGTTAACCAGTAAGCGCAGAGGACGCGCCGCGGCGCGGGCGGGCGCGAACTGGGCCGCCAGCAGGATCATCGCCAGCACAAGCGCGGCGATTCGTTTCATTGTGCAGGATGCTCCTTTCACGGAAAAATGAGTTCAAAAAGCCGGACGGGCCAGCCGCCCGGCAAGGGCAGATTAGTTCAGATGTGCGATCGTCTCCCCGCCCACGACCGTCACCTCGTCGGGCAATTCTTCCAGCGAGGCGGGTACCTCCAGCGTCGCCACGGGCAGCCCCTCCGCGTCAGGCCAGATGGACAGGCTCAACCCCATCGGCAGCGGCGCGCCGTCCGCGTCGCAGACGCCCAGGGTATGCAGCACGTCCATCGCTTCTTCCCTGGTCATTCCATCGGGGGCGGTGAAGGTGGCGGTGAGGTACACGCCGGTGGCATACAATTCGCCGCGCACGCTTTCCAGCGTCAGGCCGTCAAAGACGGCCTCCCCCTGCGCTAGATAGGTCTTTTCCGCCAGCAGCGGCGCCACGGGCAGCGTCACTTCCTCCCGCGTTTCCCACTTTTCCAGCACTTCGCCCGTGGCGGGGTCAAACTGCGTAACGGCCATGTACAGCGTGGCGCTCAGATCGCCGGCCACACTTCCCGGCTCCAGTATGGGCATGTTGAAGTAAACGATGGTGCCGTCCTCGTTCCACAGGGCGTCCTCCATGGCGCAACCCGGCAGCTCCACCAGCGCGCGCACGCCGTAGAGAGGCAAATTCAGCTCCTGCGCCGCCTCCAGCCAGGTCTGCTGGGGATCGGAGAGGGAATACAGGTTGGCGACGGTATCGGTGATGGCGCTGACGGAGTCATAGACGTTGGTATCGTTGGCATAGAGCGCTTCCCCGCCGCCGGTGAGGCCGACGTGCGCGGAGCTGAGCACGATGCGCTGATCCGTGAGCAGCTGTTGATAGGTAAAGGTCATGGGGCCTACCTGATAGGTCTTTCGCTGGCTGGCCTCAAGCGCCTCCTGCGCCGCCCGGGGCACGGCAATGCCGTACTGCTGATCGTAATAATCAATCCAGCCGAGCCTTACGGCCGCATAGGCCACCGCCATGGCCGCAATCAGGATGACGGCCGCGATCACCACGGCCCGGTAAGAGATGCGTTTCACAGGCTTTTCCTCCCTGACGGAGCGGGCGGCATCCATCAGCGCACGATAGCAGGGCTCCGGGACGGGGTGAAATGCCTGTTTCAGGTCCAGCTGGTCCATCTCGCGTTTCATTCTGCCTCCAGCTCCTTTCTGAGTTTTTCCCTCGCGTTGTGAAGTCGGCTTCGGACGGTGGACTTTGGAAGGCGCAGCGCCTGGGCGATCTCGGTGTAGCTCATCCCCTCGGCGTAGTGCATCACCAGCGGAAGCCTGAGCCGCCCGGGTAGCCGCTCCAGCGCCATGGCCAGCTCCGGGTCCTCGGGCCCGACCGCCTGCTCGGGCAGCTCCTCCACAAAGACGATGCGGCGGCGCCTGCGCTGCGTGTCGTAGCACGCGTTGATGAGGATGCGCGTCACCCAGGTCCTGAAATAGCGGTCCTCGCGCAGGGTATGGCGCTTTTCCCAGGCCTTGAGCGCCGCCTCCTGCAGGGCGTCGCGGCAGGCGTCGTCGTTTTGCAGGATGGTGTAGGCGATGCGGTAGAGCATCGCATGGTGCGTTTGCAGCTCTTCAACAAAGAAGTCCTTGTCCATTCCCCTGCCCCCTTTGTAACGTTACATCCTTTAGACGTTCCTGCGCGGCAGAAAATCACGACTCATCAAAAAAACCGGCATCCGACCCGCAAAAGCAAAAAAACCGAACCCGTCTCCTATCGGAAACAGGTTCGGATGGGCTGGTGCCGGTGGTGGGACTCGAACCCACACGGGGATTAGCCCAACGGATTTTGAGTCCGTCACGTCT
Source organism: uncultured Eubacteriales bacterium (assembly GCA_944333375.1). Next base: position 6,487 of record CALVKX010000082.1, on the reverse strand, counting down.
GCCAATTCCATCACACCGGCAAGCAAGGCTGATTATACCACAGCCGGACGGGAGAGGCAATACCCGGCCCGGCATTTTTGCCTCAGCGGCGCTCGTAGACGCCCGCGCGGCACAGCTCCTCCTCGGAGGGGACGTTGATGAGCACCGCCTTGAGCGGGCCGAAATAGACGAACATGCTGCCCGCCGCCGCCGCGTGCGCGCCGCCCTCCCCGAGCACACGCGCCAGGTCGGAGGCGTCGCGCGCGCCGCCGCAGGCGATCAGCGGCACCCGAAGGCCCGCCGCCACGCTTTTGACCAGCCTGAGGTCATAGCCCTGCATGGTCCCGTCGCGGTCAACGCTGTTGAGCAGCACTTCGCCCGCTCCCATCTCCTGGGCGCGCTGGGCGAGGCGGAGCGGGGACTCGCCGGTGGAACGGGTCCCGCCGGCCGTCACGCAGCGGTAGCGCCTGAGGGCGTCGAGCCTGACGTCGATGGAGGCGACCACGCTCTGGGACCCGAAGCGCGCGGCGATCTCGGTGACGAGTTCGGGCCTTTCAACCAGCGAGGTGTTGAGCACGACCTTTTCAAAGCCGATATGGAACAGCCTCGCGGCCTGATCGGCCGTGGTGATGCCCCCGCCGTAGGACAGGGGCATAAAGGCCTCGGAGGCGATGTCCGCCAGCAGCTCAAAATCCGGGCCCCGGCCCTCGGCGCTGGCCCGGATGTCCTGGATGCACAGCTCGTCGACGCATTTCTCGCTGAAGATCTTCACGGCGTTGATCGGGTCGCCCAGGTAATTGGGGTCTTTGAAGCGCGTGGTCTTCACCAGGCCGCCCTCGCAGAGAAGAAGGCAGGGGATCAGCCTTGGACGGTGATACATCCTAGCCCTCCTTTACAAAGTTGCCGATGAGGCACATGCCGAAGCGGTGGCTTTTTTCGGGATGGAACTGCGTCCCCCACACGTTGCCCCGATGGACCGCGGCGGGGAAGGAATAGCCGTAGTCGCAGGTCATCAGGACGTCGGAGGGATCGTCGCACACGGCATGGTAGCTGTGCACGAAATAGAAGCGCGGCTCCGCCTCCAGCTCCCGCACCAGCGCCGCCTCCGGCTGGGTGACGGTCACGTAGTCCCAGCCCATATGGGGCACCTTCAGCTCCGGCCTCTCCTCCAGCCGAAAGCGCCTGAGGTCAAAGGGCAGGTAGCCCAGGCCCTCTCCGGGGCCCTCCTCGCTGCGCCGGCCCAGCATCTGCATGCCCAGGCAGATACCCAGCAGCGGCACGCCCTCTCCCACCGCGCGGTCCAGCGCCCGGCGCAGGCCGCTTTGGCTCAGAAGCGCCATGCCCGCGTCAAACCGGCCCACACCCGGGAGGATCAGCCGGTCGCAGCGCGAAAGCTCCTCCGCCGTCTTTACCGCCATTCCCTGGGCGCCCACCTTTTTGACCATGTTGAGGATGGAGCCGATGTTGCCGATTCCATAGTCCAGCACGCCCGTCATGCGCATGCCGCCTGCCTTTCCCTGGGTTTTTCCCCCGGCGTCACATAATCGAGTAAAGCAGTCCGCCCAGCGCGCCCGCCCCGACCATGACCCAGATGGGGTCCGGCTTGAAGATGCGAAGCACCGCCAGCGCGGCGCCGAAGATCACCAGTGCGCGCACGTCCAGCGCGGCCAGGTTGATGATCTCGCTTCCAAACAGCGCAAGCAGCAGAATACTCAGCCCCGCCGAGGCGATCATGGCCACCACGGCGGGTCTGACCCCGCCCAGCACGCCCTGGATGGCCGAGAGGCTGCGGTAGCGATAATAGACCCAGGCCAGCGTCAGGGCGATGACGCAGGAGGGAAGCACGCACCCCGCCGTCGCCACCAGGGCGCCGGAGAGGCCCGCGATGCGCATGCCCACAAAGGTCGCCGAATTGATGGCGATGGGGCCGGGCGTCATCTGCGAGAGGGTGACGATATCGGTGAACTCCGTCAGCGTCAGCCATGGATGCACCTCCACGACCTGGTGCTGGATCAGCGGCATGGCCGCATACCCGCCGCCGATGCTGAACAGTCCGATCTGAAAAAAGCTCCACAAAAGCTCCCAGTAGATCATGCCGCCGTCCCCTTTCTCGCATCATAGCGCCACTGGGCCAGACCGATGAGCGCGCAGGCCAGCAGGATCAGCAAAATGTGAACGTCGAAGAACCATGAGGCCACAAACGCGCCCACCAGCGTCACCACCGGCACCGCGCGGCGCCGGCCGATGATCTGTCCGGCCATGGTCAGCACCACGTCGAAGATCACCGCCGCCACGCCCGCCTGCATCCCGCGCATCACGCGGCTGACGATGAGGTTGGAGCGGAAGGCGTCGTAGAACAGGGAAATGATGGAAAGGATCACCAGCGGCGGCAGCACCGTGCCCAGCATCGTAATCAGCGCCCCCGAGACGCCCGCCACCCGGTACCCCAACAAAATGGCCGCGTTGACGGCGATGGGGCCCGGCGAGGACTGCGCGATGGCCGTCAGGTCCAGCATCTCCTGCTCCTCCAGCCAGCCCAGGTTATCCACAAACTGCTTTCGCATCAGGGGAATAATCAAATAGCCCCCTCCGAAGGTAAAGGCGCTGAGCTTGAAGGTGGAAGCGAACAGAATTCCGTAGGTACGTGCGTCGCGCCGCATCACAAGGCCCCCTTTCTATTTCTGACAGCCAGTATAGCACCCTCCCGGCACGCTGACAAGGATGGCTTTTTTTCATCCCTGCCGCCGCTTCACGGCATGCTGTCAGCAAGGGACGGCGCGCTGCTTTCCTCAGTTTGCCGGCGTCCCCGGCGCAAGGCCGCAGGGGGTGTTGGCGCGCTCGTTGAAGTCGTTTTCGCGGATGGCGCGGTAGAGGCGGTAGCCGCCGGAGAAGTTGCGGCAGTCAAAGCCGTGCTGGGAGAGGACGCGGCAGGCCAGATAGCTGCGCAGGCCGCTTTGGCACATGACGTAGACGGTCCTGGCCGGGTCCAGCTCCCCCAGGCGCTCCCGCAGATCGTCCAGCGGGATGTTCACAAAACCCTCGGCATGCCCCACCGCGTATTCCCCGGGGGTGCGGGTGTCCAGCAGCGTGGCGCCGGGATCGTCATGGAGCCGGGCCAGGTCCTCGTAATGGAACTGCCGCACCTTGCCGCTTTCGATGTTCTCGGCCATGAAGCCCGCCATGTTGACCGGGTCCTTCGCGGACGAGTAGGGCGGCGCATAGGCCAGGTCCAGATGGGCGAGCTGCGGCGCCGTCATGCCCGCCTGCATGGCGGTGGCGATCACGTCGATGCGCTTGTCCACCCCGTCAAAGCCCACGATCTGCGCGCCCAGGATGCGAAGCGTGCCCTTCTCGTAGAGCAGCTTGAGCGTCATGGCCCTGCCGCCGGGATAATAGGAAGCATGGCTTTCGGGCGAGAGGACGAGCTTTTCGTACGCCAGGCCCGCTTCCCTGGCCGCGTGCTCGTTGATGCCCGTGGCGGCGGCGGTCATGTCAAAGACCTTGATGACGGAGGACGCATAGGCCCCGCCGTAGACGCTGTCGCCGCCGCAGATGTTGTCGGCCGCGATGCGCCCCTGCTTGTTGGCCGGGCCCGCGAGGGACACCAGCCCCAGGGAACCCGTCACGGCATGGCGAATCTGCACCGCGTCGCCCACGGCATAGATGTCGGGATCGCTGGTGCGCATATGGTCGTCCACCGCAATGGCCCCGCGCGCCCCCAGCGCCAGCCCCGCCTCGCGCGCCAGCCCGGAATCGGGCGAAACGCCGATGGCGAGCACGGCCATCTCCGATTCCAGGGGTTCGCTGCCCTCCACGTGGGTCAGGATGCAGCCGTCCCGCTCCTCAAAGCCGCGCACGGCGGTGTTGAGCATCAGGCGCACGCCATGGCTTCGGAAGCGCGCGTGCACAAAGGAGGCCATGTCCTTGTCCAGCGGCGTGAGAAGCTGGTCAAGAAGCTGTACCACCGTCACCTCCATTCCAAGCTCGCGCAGGTTCTCCGCCACCTCAAGTCCAATGAAGCCGCCCCCGGCCAGCACCGCGCGGCGCGGCTTCTCCCTCTCCACGAACGCGCGGATGGCCAGCGTGTCCTCCACCGTGCGCAGGGTGAACAGCCTCGAGGCGTCCAGCCCCGGCATGGGCGGCCGGATGGGCCTTGCGCCCGGGGACAGCAGGAGCTTGTCATAGCGCTCCTCAAACGTCCTTCCCGTCTCCAGATCGGTCACAGACACCGTTTTGCGCTCCCGATCGATGGCGGTGACCTCGTGGCGCACACGCACGTCGATGCCAAAGCGGCTTTTGAAGCTCTCCGGCGTTTGCAGCGTCAGCCTGCCGGGGTCTTCGATCACGCCTCCGATATAGTACGGCAAGCCGCAATTCGCATAGGATACATAGCCCGAACGCTCAAAAACAACGATTTCGGCCGTCTCGTCCAGCCGTCGGATGCGCGCCGCCGCGCTCGCCCCGCCGGCCACGCCGCCTACGATAACCACCTTCATATCCCTGTTCCTCCGTTTTTTCTCATTGCCGGATTCTACCGGCTGATGTAATATTCACGCCCGTCCCTCCTTTTTCCTTCCCAGTCCGGCTTTTCCTGCGCTCGCCGCGATATTGACAAAAAAGCATCAGCATGCTACGCTCAACCAAACGATCGTCTGCAAGGCGACCCTCTGGTCGGGTAAGGAGGAGACAGGAGATCATGAAGGGGCTGTTGCTGGCCGCGCTGCCGGTGAGATGCCGGAGAAGGGAGGAAAGCCATGCGTTTTCATGAGATCTTCGGTGCGGGCAAACCCGTGATCGGCATGCTGCACCTCAAGGGGGATGCTCGCCGGAGTGCCGTCGACCGCGCCATGGACGAGGCCCGCATCTACCGCAGGTGGGGCGTGGACGCGGTTCTTGTGGAAAACTACTTTGGCTCCGAGCAGGATTGCCGCCAGGTGCTTAAGCTGCTCGGGCACGAGGGAGGTTTTCTCTACGGCGTGAACATCCTGGGGGATTTCCGCCATGGCTTTGCGCTCGCCCGCGAGTACGGCGCTTCGTTCGTCCAGTTGGATTCCGTGTGCGGACATCTGCCGGCGGCTCAGGACGCGTGGTTTGCGCGGGAGCTTGACGGGCTGCGCGCCTCCTTTGACGGAGCCGTGCTGGGTGGGGTCCGCTTCAAATACCAGCCCGTCCGTTCCGGGCGGACGGAGGAGGAGGACCTGCGCCTGGGCATGACGCGCTGCGACGCCATCGTCGTCACTGGCGCGGGAACGGGCGTGAAGACGCCGCAGGAGAAGCTGTCGCGCTTCAGGCGGACCGTGGGTAGCTTTCCGCTGCTGGTGGGGGCGGGCTGCACACTGGAGACGGTGGGCAAGACCTTTGCCCAGGCCGACGGCGTGATTGTGGGCAGCTATTTCAAGGAAGGGCATTGCGCCCAGGGCGATCTGAGCGCCGCGCACGTGGCGCGGTTCATGGCCAAAAAGTCCCTGTGCTGCGCCGTGGGCGCACGGCTCCCGGCGCAAGAGCTTGAGCAGCTGGACACCTTTGTCCACGAGCCCGGCAACGACCCGGCGGAGGCGTACCTGCGCCATTACCGGGAGCTTGCGCATGGCTACCGAAAGGCCGCGGGCTACGGCTTTGCCACCGCGCTGGCGGGAATGGGCGGCTATATGAGCGCCATTCACCCGCTGGGGCATTTTGACAGCCGCATGGGAATCGACCTGCCCTTTAGCTTCATGGGCTGGATGAGGCCCTCCCTGCCCGGGGAGGCCTTCGGCGATATGGCCATCGCCTACAGACTGGACAGGGACTGCTTTTGCGGCAGGGACCCCCTGCTTTTCTACACCGACGACAGCCTCGGGGAGGGATCCGATTGGGTCCGGCTGGTCGAGGGGGCATCCAGCGGCATTTCCCAGGTGCGGTTGGTCCGGCTGCCGCAGGAGCGGAACTTCGGCAAGTTCTCCAGCCGTTGGGTCCTGACCTTCCGCCTCAGCCGCGACGCCTGCAAGGAGGCGCTTCTCTTTGGCGAGCGGGAGCTAAGCACCCGGGAGGTGGGTCGCTACGTGGCCTGCTTCCCCAGATGCGGTGAATTCGACGTGGCGCTGGGCCAGGTGGTCGGTGAGGACCTGAGCCGTCTGGATGTGCTGGCGGTGGATTCCTTTTTTATGAAATAAAAAAAGACCTGTGATGGCGGGCTCAGCGTGTCAAAAACCCTTTCGAGAGGTTCGGAGGGCTCGCAAGGCCTCAAAGTGAAACTTCGTAGATACGCTCAAAATCCATCGCCGCATCAATCCTCGGCAGCAAATGTTCTCTGGGAACCAGCATATCAGTTGCTGCGCTTCCTCCTTCAGTGCCTTCCTCATCTGCCTTTCCTTAATGTCAAAAATGCCGCCGTGGGCGGACTTTTTCGACAAACTTAGCGCCCCGCGCTTTTGCGCGGGGCGCTAAGGGACGCGGCTTATTCAGCCTTGGGGCCGGCGGCCACGACCTCGGCGCTCATGTGGGTGTACTTCTTGAAGTTCTCCACAAA
>CALVKX010000081.1 GCA_944333375.1 uncultured Eubacteriales bacterium | reverse complement strand
GCCGGTGTTGGGGCCGGTGATGATGAGCGTGGTAAACTGGTCGCCCAGCCACAGATCGCTGGGCACGACCTTGTCCGATTCGATGAGCGGATGGCGGCCGCGCACGATCTTGAGGTAGCCGCGCGTGTTCATCTTTGGCAGGCTGGCGCGCATCTCCCGCGCCAGCAGCCCCTTGGCAAAGGCGAAGTCCAGATGCGTGAGCAGCTCAATGTTCATGAAGATGCTCTCGGCGTGGGGCGCAAGCTGGTCGGAGAGCGCCTGGAGAATCCGCGCAATCTCCTGCTGCTCGCGGGCGCGGAGCTGTTTTAGGTCGTTGCCCAGCTCCACCACGAACATCGGCTCGATGAACAGCGTGGCCCCCGTGGCGCTCTGGTCGTGCACAAGGCCCGGCACATTGGCGCGGCACTCCGCCTTGACGGGGATGCAGTAGCGGTCGCCGCGCATGGTGATGATGCTGTCCTGCAGGTACTTGGAAAAGCTCGAGGAGCGGATCATCTGGCTCAGGCGGTCGCGCATGCGCTCGTTGGCGCCGCGGATCTGCCGCCGGATCTGATGAAGCTCCGCCGAGGCGCGGTCGGCGATCTCCTCCTCGCTCATGATGGCGGCGGAGATGTCGTTTTCCACGCCCTCCAGCGCCACCAGACGGCTGGCCATGCCGGTGAGGATGGGGGTGTCCTCGCGGTCGCGCACCAGCGCGGCGCGGGCCGTGCGCGCCGCGCGCAGGCAGACGGCCACGTCCAGCAGCGCACGCGGGCTCAGGCACGCGCCCTTCTGGGCCAGCGCCACCTGCTCGCGCACGTCGGGAAAGCCCATCAGCGGCTGCCCGCCCAGAAAGCTGAGCAGCACGCAGGCCTCCTCGGTCTCATCCAGCGCCCGGCGCACGTCCGAAAGCTCGTCGTAGGGCCTGAGCGCAAGGCATTTTTCCCTGCCCATGTCCGTCAGCGCATGCGCGGCCAGCCGCTCACGGATCTTGGTAAATTCCAGCACGCGAAGCGCGCGGTCCTGTTCCATAGGACTCCTTCCTTTCGGGAGACGGTTTATTCCACGCCGCGTGCAAAGTGTCCGGACGTGGTCTCAAAGCCCGCGGGCCCGCTTTCCCGCCCCGCCAGCAGCGCCGCGTAGGCGCGCGTGAGGGAGATTTGCCCGTCCGCGGTTTCAACGGTGAAGTGCAGCAGCATGCCCGCGCCCAGCGCGCGCCGCTGCGCGTCATAGGCCCTCAGGTCGGTGGGCAGCGCGCCCAGGACGCTCAGCTCGCAGCCCTCGGGAAAGCGCGTGCGCGCCAGCGGGAAGCGATAGCCCAGACGGTCGGTCAGGCAGGGCGCGGGAGAGGCGCAGGCCAGGTCGCCGGGGGCGCACAGGGCGCAGTCCGCGCGCCCGCGGGAAAGCCCGCGGCGCACCCGCTGGGGACAGTGATTCAGCAGCATGAGCGTCTCGCGCCCGTAGACCTTCACAAGCGCGGGCAGGGAAAGCGGCAGAAGCCCCCGCTGCTCAGAGAACGTCCATTCCGGCCAGAGCACGAAGCCGCACGCCCCGAGGCTTCGCAGCGTTTCCACCCCTTCCGGGTTGGTCGCGGGCACCCCCTCCCCGCACAGCAGCGGCAGGGGGAGCGCAAGGCCGAGCTGCCCGACGCTTTCGGCCATCAGGCCGCCCAGACGGCCCGCGTGCGCGGCGATGACCGCGAGGCACCGCTGCTGCGTGCGCTGGGTCATCTGCGGCGGCAGGCGAAGCCAGACGCCGCGCGGCAGGCGGGCAAGGTCCTCCTCCAGCGCCTCCGGGGTGAAGGTGCGCGGAGCGTAGCAAAGAAGCGTCGCGCCCGCATCCGAAAGCGCTTCGGCCAGCGCGGGGTCCGAAAAGACCACGGCCAGCGTGTCCGCCCCGACGGGCGCGGACGGGCGGGACAAGGGTCTGGGGGGCGGCAGGGGAGAGGCGGGGGATGCAAAGGCAGCGATGCGCGCTTCGACGAGCCGCTCCACGGCGTCCCGACGCAGGGCGTTGAGCGCGCCGACGGGCAGGAACACCCCCTCGTCCACCACGGCCCGAAGGCCGCCGCTTTCCAGCGCAAAGGGGGTTCCGCCGAGCTTTTCAAGCTGGCGGCAGGCGTCCTCGGGGCCGGAGGGACGGCTTTTGGCCGCCTCGGTCACGGGGCCGCTTGCGGTGACGCTCACCTCGCCATCGCTCATGGACAGTGCCATCGGCCTTCCCAGGGAAAAGCGGGCCAGCATGCTCACGGGGATGGGGCGCGGCGCGTGCGCGCGGGCCTGCGCGAGCTGGCGCGCGTCGGCCAGGCGGAAAACCGCCATGCCGGCCCTCGCCCTCACATCGGGCCGGAGCCGCAGCGAGGCCGTTTTGCCGGCGGGCACGTCCGGGCCGCTGTAGCGCAGGTCGAACGGGCCGTCCGCGCCGCGAAGCTGAAGGCTGTCGCCGTCGCCCAGGGCCCGGTCCACGCGCAGCGTGGCCAGGGACCCCCGCACGGACAGCACCTCGCCCAGCGCAACGCCCTCGTGGCTCACGCGCTCCGGCGTCACCAGATCCGCGTCCTCGGCGCCCATGAGATGCCCACGCGTAAAGCCGCCGCGGTTGAAGATCTGCAAAAGCCGCTCGCGCTGCGCGGGGTCGGGGCGGAAATCGCCCCTGGCCACGGCGTCCAGCGCGCGGCGGTAGACCGAGGCGGTCACGGCGACGTACTCGGCGCTCTTGAGCCGCCCCTCGACCTTGAGGGAGCGAACGCCCGAGGCGCACACCGCGGGCAGGTCATCCAGAAGGCACAGGTCCCGCAGCGAGAGCAGGGGGCCCTCGAGCCCCTCAAGGCGGAAGCACTGGCGGCAGGGCTGGGCGCAGCGGCCGCGGTTGCCGCTTCGCCCGCCGGACATGCTGCTCATCAGGCACCGGCCGCTGACGGCCGTGCACAGTGCGCCGTGCACGAAGACCTCGGTTTCGATCCCCGTGGCCGCCACCTCGCGCACGTCCTCAAGGCCACATTCGCGCGCCAGCACCACCCGTGAAAAGCCCAGCGAGCGGGCCAGGCGCGCCCCGTCCGCGTTGCACACCGCCATCTGCGTGGAGGCGTGCAGGGCCAGCGAGGGAAACGCGCGCCGCACCGCCGCGGCCACGCCCAGGTCCTGGACGATCACCGCGTCCGCGCCCGCCCGCGCGATCTCGTGCAGCGCCGAGCGAAGCGCCTCCATCTCGCCGGGCTTGACGAGGGTGTTGACCGTCACATGCACGCGCACATGATAGAGGTGCGCGTAGCGCACGGCCCGCTCCAGCGCCTCGCCGTCGAAGTTGACGGCGCTGGCGCGCGCGCCGAAGGCGCGGTAGCCCAGATAAACCGCGTCGGCCCCGCAGTCCACGGCGGCGCGCAGGGCTGCCTCGTCTCCGGCGGGCAGGAGCAGTTCGGGAAGGGTGGGAGGCATGGCGGTTCGCTCGCTTTCGCTCGGAATAAAAAAGGGCGGCGCAGGGTGAAAGAAGCCCCCGTGCGCCGCCCGTTGCATCACAGCCTGGTAAAGGGATAGTCCACGCCGTTGGTCTCCACGCGGATGGAGGCGATCACCTGCGGCTCAAGCGGCCGGTCCGCGCGGTCGGTGCGCTGGGACACGATGCCGTCCGCCACCTCCATGCCGGCCGTCACCTTGCCGAAGGCCGCATAGGCGCCGTCCAGATGCGGGCTGTCGCTGGTCATGATGAAAAACTGCGACCCGGCGCTGTCCTTCATCATGCTGCGCGCCATGCTCAGCACGCCGTAGGTATGCTTGAGCGGATTGGGCACGCCGTTTTGGGCGAACTCGCCCTTGATGCGGTAGCCGGGGCCGCCTGTGCCGGTGCCCTTGGGGCAGCCACCCTGGATCATGAAGCCGGGGATGCAGCGGTGGAAGATCAGCCCGTCGTAGAAGCCGCCGTTGGCCAGGGAGATGAAGTTGCCCACGCTTTCGGGCGCGATGTCGGGGTAAAGCTCGCCGGTCATGACGCCGCCGGATTGCATCGTGATGGTAAAGGTGGGATTGGCCATGAAAATCGACCCTCTCTCTGCGTTCTCTTGCCCTGCGGGCCCGCGCCCTTCCGCGGGCGCGCTCTTCTTGCATTATAACCCGTTTGTCAGGTGATTGCAACGCTTTTTTCCCGGCGCGGCAGCGTGCGCGCAAGCCATACCCGCCCCCAGCCGTACCGGGCGGCGAGAAGGTCCAGCGCCGCTTTCGCCCCGGCCGCCCCGGCGCAGGTCTCAAACACCCCGTAGACCACCGAGCCGCTTCCCGTCATCATCGCCCGCACGGCACCCGCGGCCTCCAGCGCCTCTATGGCCTGCGAAAGCGCCGGGCGGGCCGGGGCGCTCACGGCCTCCAGCACGTTTCCCATCGCCGCGCCCAACGCCCGGAGGCTGCCCCCGAGCAGCGCTTCCTGCGCCGCGGCGTTGTCGGGACGCCGGAGGACGGCGGGGTCCAGCGCGTCAAAGGCGGAAAAGACCTCGCGCGTGCTCAGTCCCCCGCAGGGCTGCAAAAAGACAAGCCATACCTGCGGCGCGGGCAGCAGGGGGACGATCTCCTCGCCGATGCCGCCCACGCGGGCCAGGCCGCCCGTGAGCAGAAAGGGCACGTCCGCGCCCAGCTCCAGGCCCAGACGCATGAGCTCCTCCCGGGAGAGCCCCAGGCGCCACAGGGTGTTGAGGCCCCTGAGCGCCGCCGCCGCGTCCGCACTGCCGCCGCCCATCCCCGCGCCGGAGGGGATGCGCTTTTGCAGACGCATGCGCACGCCTCTGCGCACGCCGCAGCGCTCCCGCAGAAGAAGGGCCGCGCGGTACACCAGGTTGGAGGCGTCGTAGCGGACCGGCTCGCTGCTCATCGCGCCTTCCGCCGCGGCCGCTGTCCCCTCCGCGCCGGCCGCCTCCAGCGTCACCTCCGGCGCCTCCTCCAGCCACATCAGGTCGCACAGGGAGACGGTCTGCATCAGCATGTCCATGAGATGATAGCCGTCCGGGCGCGTGCCCAGTATATCCAGCGTCCAGTTGATCTTGGCATAGGCGGCCACACAAAGCATTGCAACCCACCCTTTCGTTATGGTATAGTTATAGTATACCAGTTTTTTTTCAAACCGTTAAGGGGGCGCTGTCCCATGCCGACGATTCCGGTGCTCATCACCATCCGTTCCACCGCGCACCGCGACGGGGTTGCGGGAGATGAGACGATTTCCATGCTCACCGCCGGCGAAATGGAGCTGGAGGAGGAGCGGGCCGTGATCCGCTACGAGGAGACGCTGGATGAGAGCATGCCCGCTCAGCGGGTGGTTATGACCATCGACGATGGGGGCGCGACGATGAGCCGCGACGGTGAATACGCCACAGATATGGTCTTTCGCATGGGCTGCCGCTATGAGGGCTCCTATCATACCCCCTATGGCGACATGGAGCTGGCGGTGTTCTGCACGCGCCTGCGCTACGACCTGGGGGAGGACGGGGGAGAGGTTCAGCTGAGCTACCAGCTTGACCTCAACGGCGCCTTTGCGGCCGTGCACGATCTGGAGATGCGGCTTATCCGCCAGGGCGATGACTGAGCTTGCGAGGGCGCAGCGCGCCGTGTATGAGGCGCTGAGGGAGGCGTCGGGCGCCTCCTGCTTCGTGCGGCTGTGCGCCTCCGACGATGCGCTGTGGGTGACGGACCTTCCACGGAGGACGGAAAGCGTCGAAGCGGCGCGAAAGGCCCTGGACGCGCTGGGCGTGACGTGCACGGAGGACGGCGCGGCGGGCCTTTGGCGGCTGGACTGGACGAGGGAGGCATGGCGCGGGCGGCTGCTTGCCCTGCCCGCCAAGCCGCCGCCCTTCCCCCGGGACGAGGCGCTCCACCCCGCCTACGCCCTTTGCCGGCTCTTGCTTTTGCATCCCACCCCGCTGGAGCGCCAGCCCATGGAGCAGGTGCGCGCCGTTTGCAAGCGCGCATCAGGCGCCCCGGAGGCGCTGCTGAGGCTCGTATCGCCGCTGCATGGCGAGTCCGCGCGCCGCCTGCGCGCGGGCGAACCCGTCGCCTATGGCGCGGGACAGGTGCTTTCGGACTGGCTCACGCGCACGGACCGCCCAAACGAATAGGAGGATTTGCATGCTGCTGAAATACTACGGACATTCCTTTTTTACCCTGGCGCTGGAGAGCGGAGCCGTGATCGCCTTTGATCCCTACGGCTCGTTTTATGAATACCCCCGCCGCTCGGTGCGGGCCGACCTGTGCCTGATTTCCCATCACCATCACGACCACGACGGCCTGAGCTCGCTCCAGCCGGGGGCGGAGGTGATCGACGCGCCCGGCACGCACAGCGCCTGCGGTGCGTCCATCCTCGGCGTCCCCACCTTTCACGACGGGCAGAGCGGCGCGCTGAGAGGGCCCAACACCTTTTTCGTGGTGGAGGCGGAGGGATTGCGCATAGGGCATGCGGGCGATCTGGGGCATCTGCCCGGCCGTGCGCTGGCAGAGCGGATCGGAAGGCTTGATCTGCTGATGCTCCCCGTGGGCGGCTATTATACCATCGACGCGGCGCAGGCCGCGCAGGTGCGCAAGCTCCTCGCGCCCACCGTCACCGTGCCCATGCACTATCGGACGGAATATGATCCCGAGATGCCCATCGCGCCGCTGGAGGACTTTTTGCGCCTCGTGGGGGCCAGGGATACGCAGATGCCGCTCCTGCGCGCCGCAAAGGCCGACATCGGCCAGCATCCCGCCATCGTCACCCTCTCCGTCCCCGGCGCTTGAGAGGCGGGCCGGCAGGGGGTACAATCAGGCGAATCACTGGAGGCAGGGAGCATGAAATATGTCTTTATCACCGGCGGGGTGACCTCCTCCCTGGGCAAGGGGGTCACGGCCGCGGCCCTGGGCTGCCTGCTCAAGGCGCGCGGCTACCGCGTGGGGCTGGAGAAGCTGGACCTGTACTATAACGCCGAGCCCGCGTTCCTCAGCCCTCTGGAGCACGGGGAGGCGTTCATCACCGACGACGGGCACGCGGTGGACCTGGACCTTGGCAACTATGAGCGCCTTGTGGATGTGACGCTGAGCGGGGAGAGCTGCTGCACGACCGGCAAGATCCACCGGCGGCTGCTGGAGCGCGAGCTGCGGGGCGACTTCCACGGCTCCACCATCCAGGCCATCCCGCATGTGGCCAACGAGATCAAAAGCACCATCGAAAGCGTGGCCATCCGCGCCGGTTCGGAGATCAGCATCGTGGAGATCGGCGGGACCGTGGGCGACATGGAGGCGGCGGTCTATCTGGAGGCCATCCGCCAGATGCGCCTGGAACGGACGGACCCGCATGACTGCTGCTACGTCCACCTGACGCTCATGCCCTATATCTCCACCGCGGGCGAGCTCAAGACCAAGCCCACCCAGAGCAGCGTGCGGGCGCTGAGGTCGGCGGGCATCCAGCCGGACGTGATCGTCTGCCGCACGGAAAAGCCCATGACGGGCGAGGGCAGGGAGAAGATCGCCCTGTTTTGCAACGTGACGACCGCCAACGTCATCCAGAACATGGACGTGGACCCGCTGTGCGAGCTTCCGCTGGTGCTGGAGAAGGAGGGGCTGGCCCGCGCCGTGCTCTCCGAGCTGCGCCTGCCCGATCCCGAGCCGGACCTCGGCGCCCTGCGCGCATACGTGCAAAGCGTGAAAGACGCCTGCAAAACGCTGCGGGTAGCGCTGGTGGGCAAGTACACCGCCGTGCCGGACGCCTGTCTCTCCGTGACCGAGGCCCTGCGGCACGCGGCCGCGCAAAACGGCGCGCGGCCCGAGATCTCGCTGGTGGATGCCGGGCAAATCACGCCCGAAACCGCCGGCGGCCTTTTGGGCGGCTATGACGCCATCGTCGTCCCCGGCGGCTACGGCGATCGGGGCGTGGACGGGATGATCGCGGCGGCGCGCTATGCCAGGGAAAGCGCAACGCCGTTTCTGGCCATCGGCTTTGGCATGCAGCTTGCGGTGGTGGAGGCGGCGCGAAGCCTGCTGGGCATCGCCGACGCGCACACCGCCGAGGCCGATCCCCATACGGCGCATCCCGTGGTCCGCATCCCGCAGGACCGCGTCTGCCAAAACGACAGCCGCGGCGCCACGCGCATGGGCGGCAGCGGCGTGAGGCTCATGCAGGGCACGCTCAGGGAGCTGTACGGCGCGGAGGTGGTGCGCGAGCGCCACGCCAACCGCTACGAGGTGGACCCCGCCTATGTGCCGGCGCTGGAACAAAAGGGATTCAGGCTCGCGGGCGTGAGTGTGGAGGCGGGTTACCCCGAGGCGTTTGTGCTGGAGGGGCATCCCTTCTATGCGGCGGTCGTCTACCATCCCGAATACATCAGCCGTCCGGGCAGGGCGCATCCGCTGTTTTCGCATCTGGTACGCTCCGGGCTGGAGCGGAAATGAAAGACGGGGAGCCGCCGGAGCGCCTCCCCCTTTTGCATGAGA
>CALVKX010000080.1 GCA_944333375.1 uncultured Eubacteriales bacterium | reverse complement strand
GGGGAGTTTGCGCCTTTAGGCGCAAACATTTCTTAAGCATTTGGCGGAAAAGGCCGCCGTGGGCGGACTTTTTCGACAAACTGAATATCCCGGACCGAATCGGTCCGGGATATCTGCGCTATACGATTTTTTTGAGCCCCGGCACGCGCCGCATGAGCCAGGCCGCGGCCAGCGCCAGCGAAAACACCGCCATCTCCCATACGAGCGCCGCAGGCAGCGGCGCCATCGCGCCGCACAGCGGCAGGTACAGCCGCTCCCTGGTCTGGGCGATGAGCCAGTCCTGCACCAGATAGATGCCGAAGGCGCACCCGCCCAGCTCCGCCAGCACGGTCCCGCCGCGGCCGCAGCGGCAGGCCGCCTGGGCGAGCGCGGCGGCCGAAAGGGCGCCTACGGCCGTGAGCAGCGAGGGATGCAGGCGGTCATCCATGAACCAGTACTTTTCGCCCGGGGCTACACGCGCATACTCCAGAGAGGTCAGCAGCACGCTCAGGAGAAGGGAAAGCGCCAGCGCAACTCCCGCGCCGAACAGGCGGGGGCGGATCGGGCGCGCGAAGCGGCGCAGCCAGTAGCCCCCGAAAAACAGCCCCACATAGACCGTCAGCATCGGCGCCTCCAGATAGGCGGGCGGCGCGATGGCCGGCACGTAATGCGAAGCCAGCGGCCACAGCCCGTCCCAGAGGAGACAAGCCCCCATCAGCGCCGCAACGCCCCGTCCGCTCAGGGCGGCGGCCAGACGCTGCAAAAACGGCAGCATGACGAGCAGACCCAGATAGAAGAACAGATACCAGAACGAATCGGTGATCTCCTGACGCCATACCAGAGAGAAAAACGTGCCCAGGTCGGCCATACGCGGCCAGAGGCCCCAGTAGACCCACGCATCGTAGAGATAGTAGCCGTAGGAGAAGATAACCAGCGCCCCGGCCACGCGCAGGAGCCGGCGGAGGACCGTTCGCGGGCTGTCCCGCCTGGGCAGGAGGCACGCGCCCGAAATGAGGACGAACAGGGGCACCGCCAGCTTGCTCACATAGTACCACAGGACGGACAGCCACCACGAGGGGCTTTCGGGGGTCAGGGACTGAAAGACCCCGCTGTTGGTATGGTTGACGATGACCAGAAACGCCGAGACGATGCGAAGGGCGTCCAGCCAGCTTTCGCGCCGGGAGGAACCGGCCATGGCGGGGGCGCTCATGCCTGTGACCGCGCGTTCAGCCAGGCGTCCAGCCGCGCGATGCTGCCGGCGACCGTCTCGGGGGCCGGGCCGCCCCGGAGGGAGCGCCGCCGGACGCACGCCTCCAGCGAGATGGCCTCGTAAACGTCCTGCTCGAAGGCAGGGTGCGCGGCCCTGAGCTCCTCGAGCGTCAGATCCTCCAGCGCGCGGCCCTCATGCACACACTTGCCCACCAGCGAGCCGCTCACGTGATGCGCGTCGCGGAAGGGCACGCCCTTTCCGACCAGATAGTCCGCCAGATCGGTGGCATTGGTGAAGCCCAGCCCGGCGCTTCTGCGCATCTCCCCGGCGCGGAAGGTGGTGGTGCGCAGCATCTCCGTAAAGGTGGGCAGGCACTTGCAAAGCGTGTCATAGGCGTCGAAGAAGGCTTCCTTGTCCTCCTGCATGTCCTTGTTATAGGCCAGCGGCAGCCCCTTCATGACGGTGAGCAGGGCCATGAGATCGCCGTAGACGCGGCCGGTCTTGCCGCGGGTGAGCTCGCAGGCGTCGGGGTTTTTCTTCTGGGGCATGATGCTGGAGCCGGTGGCAAAGCCGTCGTCCATGACCGCGGTGGAAAACTCGTTGGTGCTCCACAGGATCAGCTCCTCGCAAAAGCGGCTCAGGTGCATCATCGCAATGCTCGCCGCCGAGAGGAAGGACAGGAGAAAATCGCGGTCGCTCACGCCGTCCAGCGCGTTGTCCGTCACCTGCGAAAAGTCCAGAAGCTCCCGCACGCGCTCGCGGTTGAGCGGATAGGTCGTGCCCGCCAGGGCGCCCGAGCCCAGGGGCATGACGTCGGCCTCGTCGCAGGCGTGCTCAAAGCGCGTCACGTCGCGCATGAACATCTGCGCGTAGGCCATCAGGTGGAAGGCCAGGGTGACGGGCTGCGCCTTTTGCAGGTGCGTATAGCCCGGCATCACGGTTTCCAGATGCTCCTTGGACAGGGCGCTGAGCAGCGAAAGCAGCGAAAGCAGCATCTCCCGCACATGCCGGCAGGCGGCGCGCGCATACATGCGCACATCCAACGCCACCTGGTCGTTGCGGCTGCGGCCCGTGTGCAGGCGCTTGCCCGCCTCGCCGATGCGCTCGGTCAGCAGCGCCTCCACGAACATGTGCACGTCCTCGGCGCCCATGTCGATGGTGAGCGTGCCGGCGTGATAGTCGTCAAGAATCCCCCGCAGGCCCTCCACGATGCGCTGCGCGTCCTCCTGCGGGATGATGCCCTGCTCGCCCAGCATGGTCGCATGGGCGATGGAGCCGGTCACGTCGCACGCCAAAAGCCGCTGGTCAAAGGGAATGGAGGATTGAAAGTCGTCCAGAAGGGCGCTGGTGGGTTTCTCAAAGCGCCCGGCCCATAGCTTTGCCATATGCATACTTCCTGTTCCCGCGCCCGCGGGCGCGTTGGTCTTTCGTTTACGCGGACACCGTCGCGGCGGTGCGCCGCAGCTCGATCTCCTGCACGTGCCGGCCGTCGGTTTTGAGCACCGTGGCATGCCAGGCGCCGCAGTCAAAAGCGTCGCCGGGCTGGGGCACCCGCTCGGTCATCTCCATCACCCAGCCGCTGACGGTGCTGGCCTCCGTATGGCACTCCAGACCGAGCTTTTCAAACAGCTCCTCCGGGTCGGCCGAGCCCAGGGCGCGGCAGGTGTTGTCGTTGATGAAGCGGAAAGGCTCCTCGATCTCGTCGTGCTCGTCCCAGATCTCGCCCACCAGCTCCTCCAGAATATCCTCCATCGTCACGATGCCCACCGTGCCGCCGTACTCGTCGGCGACCACCGCCATCTGCGACTGCGTGCGCTGAAGCAGGCGCAGCGTGTCGCTGATCTTGGCTCCCGGCGGCACGTAGACGGGCTTTTTCATGATGGCGGACAGATCAAAGTCGCCGCCCTTACGCGCACGGTTGTAAAAATCCTTCTGGTGGATGACGCCCACGATGTGGTCCAGCGTATCCTCATAGACGGGCAGGCGCGAGTAGCCCGAGGACTCGAAGCGGTCCGCGGTCTCCTGCGCGGTGCTTTCCAGGGGAATCCCGTCCACGCGCACCCGCGGGGTGAGGATGTCGCTGACATCAAGGTCATGAAACTCGATGGCGCTCTTGAGCAGCTCGCTCTCGTCCGCGTTCATGCCGCCTTCCTGCTTGGCTTCCTCCACCAGGGTAAGCAGCTCGTCCTGGGTGATGGCGCGGTCGTCGTCCACGCGCAGCAGGCGGCTCAAAAATTGCTTCCACTTGGTAAAAAGCCAGTTGACCGGCTTGAGCACCGTCACGAATACCCGAATCATCGGGTACACCGCCATGGCAAAGCGCTCCGGGATCTCCTTGGTCAGGCTCTTGGGCGAGATCTCACCGAAGATAAGGACAAAGACGGTGACCACTGCCGTGGAGACGCCCACGCCAGCATCGCCCAGCCAGCGCACGAACATGACCGTGCCCACCGACGCCAGGGCGATGTTGACGATGTTGTTGCCCACCAGAATGGTGGAGAGCAGCTCGTCATAGCGGTCGGCCAGCGCGAGGGTGTCGGCGGCACGCTTCTGGCCGCGGTCCGCCAGGCTTTTGAGCCGGGCGCGGTTGAGGGACGAGTAGGCGGTCTCCGTGGCCGAGAAGAACGCCGACAGTATCACCAGCACCACCATCAGCAGCAGTTCGGTTGTGGTTCCCTGCATGGTTTTCCTCCTTAAAAACAAGCTGAAAGCAGGCCCGTCGGCTCTGCAAACCCGTGCGGACGCACTGCTTTCGGCTATGCTCCTGTGAAACGAGCGAAACACAAACAGGCGGCCATGTCCATGGCCGCCCAACGGGAGTGTGGGCGCAGAGAGAGCCTCCCGCGCCTTCGCGCCGGAGCCGTTCGGGTACCAGGATCGCCGTCCACGGCGATATCACACTCCTTTATTGATTCCATCTGGAATGGCAAGAGTGTATCACATGCGGCGCCGAATGTCAAATGCGGCGGCTTGAAACCCCTCATAGAACCTGATACAATGGCAGGGCAAGGGAGGCGGAAACAATGCAGGATTTTACGGAAATGGTCAACCGGCAGCGGGCGTTTTTTCTCACCCAGGCCACCAAACCGTACGAATTTCGCCTGGAGAAGCTGCGCGCGCTTTCGGGCTGGATTGACGACAACGAAAACGCCGTGCTGGAGGCGCTTGCACAGGACCTGGGCAAATGCGCCTTTGAGGGGTATCTCACCGAGGTGGCCATGGTGCGCCAGGAGATCCGGGACGCCCTGCGCCATCTGGCCGAGTGGATGCATCCCCGGAAGGTGCGAACGGCGGTGGGGCAGTTTCCGGGCCGCTGCCGCATCTACAGCGAGCCCTACGGGGTCGTCCTCATCATGTCGCCGTGGAACTACCCCTTTCAACTGACGGTCGCGCCGCTCATCGGGGCCATCGCGGCGGGCAACTGCGCCGTGGTCAAGCCCTCGGCCTACTCGGCGGCCACCTCGGCGCTGCTGCGCCGTATGGCGCAGGAACTCTTTGCGCCGGAGCATGTGGCCGTGGTAGAGGGCGGGCGCGAGGAAAACGCCCGCCTGCTAGAGCAGCGGTTTGACTATATCTTCTTCACCGGCAGCCCGCAGGTGGGGCGGCTGGTGATGGAAAAGGCCTCCGCGCACCTGACGCCGGTGAGCCTGGAGCTGGGCGGCAAGAGCCCCGTGATCGTGGATGAGACGGCGGACATCGCCCTTGCGGCGCGGCGCATCGTCTGGGGCAAGTGCTTAAACGCCGGACAGACCTGTGTCGCGCCGGATTACGTGCTGGTGCACCGCGGCCGGGAGCAGGCGCTGGTGGAGGCGCTCATCGCGGAGCTCCGCGCCCGCTACACCAGCGCGCCCCTGACCAACGACGAATGGCCCCGCATCATCAACCGCAAGCACTTTGACCGGCTGGTGGGGCTTCTGGGCAGCGGAGCCATCAGCCATGGCGGGCAGATCGACCCGGAGAGCCTTCGCATCGCGCCCACCATTTTGACCGACGTTTCGTGGGACAGCCCTGTGATGCAGGAGGAGATCTTCGGACCCATTCTGCCGGTGCTGACCTACGGCAGCATCGACGAGGCCATCGCCCGCATCCAGGAGCGGCCCAAACCCCTGGCGCTGTACCTGTTTACGCGGAACGGGGCCACGGAGAAACGCGTGCTTGATGAGGTGAGCTTCGGCGGCGGCTGCGTCAACGACACGGTGCTGCATCTGGCGACCTCGCACATGCCCTTTGGCGGCGTGGGGGAGAGCGGCATGGGCGGCTACCACGGCAAGTACAGCTTTGACACCTTTTCGCATGAGAAGAGCGTGCTCAAGCGCCTGAGCCGGCCCGACGTATCGCTTCGCTATGCGCCCTATAGCGGCAAGTTCAGGTGGCTCAAACGCCTGATGTGACAAAAAAACCGGGACCGCGCGGCATGGCCGCACGCGGTCCCGGTCGGTTTTCATCTGAATCAGCCGGGCAGCTCCTGCGCCCAGTCCGTGAGCTGCTCGATGCGCGTTCCCTCGCTGTCGGTGGCGGGGTCGTAGGCGAACTCGTGAAGCTGCTTGCAGGGAAAGCGGTCGCATTGGCCGCAATGCTCCTTTTTCTTGCTCTCACAGCAGTTTTTGATGGGGCAGCTCTTGGCCCAGTAGGGCTTTTTGATCTTGAGACAGCCCGCGCATTTCATGATGTCGCGGTACTTACATTCGCTGCATAAAAGGCCGCATCGGGATTCGATCACCGATTTTCCCCTCCTTTGGGTCGTTGGCTTGTGTGCGGAGTATAGCAGAGTTTTCCCGGCGTGTCAACCGGCGGCGCTCAGTGCTCGAACTGGCTGCGGTACAGGCGGGCGTAGAAGCCGCCGCGTGCGAGCAGCTCGTCGTGCGTGCCCTGCTCGATGACGTTGCCCTCGTTCATGACCAGAATCACGTCCGCGGTCTGGATGGTGGACAAGCGGTGCGCCACGATGAAGCTGGTGCGGCCGGTCATGAGCTTTTCAAAGGCGCGCTGGACGCGCTGCTCGGTGCGGGTGTCGATGGAGGAGGTGGCCTCGTCCAGAATCAGCATGGGCGGCAGGCAGAGCATCACACGCGTGATGCACAGAAGCTGCTTCTGGCCCTGGCTGAGGCTCCCGCCGTCCTCGGCGATGACGGTGTCGTAGCCCTCCGGCAGGCGTTTGATGAAGCTGTGGGCGTGGGTGGCCTTCGCGGCGGCGATGACCTCGTCCTCCGAGGCATCCTCGCGGCCCATTTTGATGTTGTCGCGGATGGTGCCGGCCTTGAGCCAGGTATCCTGGAGCACCATGCCGTAGGCGCTGCGCAGGCTCTTTCGGGTCACGTCGGCGATGCACTGGCCGCTAAGCTCGATGCGGCCTTTGTCCACGTCGTAAAAGCGCATGAGCAGGTTGATGAGCGTCGTTTTTCCGCAGCCCGTCGGCCCCACGATGGCGATGCGCTGGCCCGGCGAAACATTCAGGCTCAGGTGCTGGATGAGCTTGCGGTCCGGCGTGTAGGAGAAGCTCACGTCGCGTATGGCCACGGAGCCGTCCACATGCGAAAGCTCCGCAGGGGCGTCGGGGGTTTCGGCGGGCTGGGCGATCAGGTCCAGAACGCGCGCCGCGCAGGCCAGCGCGCCCTGCAGCTCCGTCACCACGCCGGAGATCTCGTTAAAGGGCTTGGTGTACTGGTTGGCGTAGCTCAAAAACGCCGACAGCTGGCCCACCGCGACGCCGCCCGTGCTCACCGCCACCAGCGCGCCCGCCACGCCCACGCAGGCATAGACCAGGGCGTTGACAAAGCGGGTGGCGGGGTTGGTCAGGGAAGAATAGAAGATGGCGCGCAGGCTGCACTTTTCCAGACGTGCGTTCACCTCGTCGAAGCGGCGCTGAATCTCCTGCTCCATGGAGAAGGCGCGGACCACCTTCTGATGCGTCACCATCTCGTCGATGAGCGCAGTCTGTTCGCCGCGCGTCCGGGTTTGCAGGGTGAACATCTTAAACGTGCGCCGGGCGATGAAGGCGGCCACCACCAGGCTCAGGGGCGTGATGACGACCACGGCCGTGGCGATGACGGCGTTGACCGAGTACATGAAACCCAAAGTGCCCACAATGGTCAAAACGCCCGTAAAGAGCTGGGTAAAGCCCATGAGCAGGCCGTCGGCGAACTGGTCCACGTCCGTGATGACGCGGCTGACCACGTCGCCCGTAGATTGCTGGTCCAGATAGGACAGCGGCAGGCGCTGGATATGGGCAAAGGCGTCCCGCCGGATGTCGCGCACGGTCAGGTAGGTCATACGGTTGTTGCAAAGACCCATGAGCCACTGGGCCAGCGCGGTCACGGCGACCAGAATCAAAATGCCCGTGAGAATCGGCCACAGCGCCGAAAAGTCCACTGCACCCGGCCCCAGCAGAAGATCCACCGCGCTGCCCGTGAGAATGGGCACGTACAGGGTGCTTGCCACGGTGACGACGCACAGCACCAGCGAAGCGGCGAGGTAGCCCCGGTAGCGCCCCACATAGCCGAGGACGCCTCTGAGCGTATCTTTTCGAGATTTCATCACACGGCCTCCTTGGGGTACTGGGAGGAATAGATTTCCTGATAGACGGGGCAGGTTTTCAGCAGCTCCCCGTGCGTGCCCAGACCGGCCAGCTCGCCGTCGTCCAGCACCAGAATCACGTCCGCGTGGCGGATGGAGCTTGCCCGCTGCGACACGATAAAGACCGTGACCGGCCAGTCCAGCGCGCGAAGCGACTTGCGCAGCGCCGCGTCGGTGGCGTAGTCCAGCGCCGAGGCGCTGTCGTCCAGAATGAGAATTTCGGGCCGCCTGACCAGCGCGCGGGCGATGGTCAGGCGCTGGCGCTGTCCGCCGGACAGGTTGCGCCCGCCCTGCTCCACCATCTCATCCAGCCCGCCGGGCTTGCCACGCACCACCTCGGCGGCCTGCGCGGCCTCCAGCGCGCGCCAAAGGTCCTCGTCCGTGGCGGAGAGATCGCCCCAGCGCAGGTTGTCGCGGATGGTGCCATGAAACAGCACCGCCTTTTGCGGCACCACGGCGATTTTCCGGCGCAGGGCCTCGACGCTCTGCTCCCGCACGTCCACGCCGTCCACCAGCACGCGGCCGGCCGACACGTCGTAGAAGCGGGGAATCAGGTTGACCAGCGTGGTTTTGCCCGAGCCCGTGCCGCCGATGACGCCCACGGTCTGTCCGCGGCCCGCCGTGAAGCTGATGTGCGAAAGCGAATCCGCGCCCGCGCCCT
>CALVKX010000079.1 GCA_944333375.1 uncultured Eubacteriales bacterium | reverse complement strand
AACGCCTACCACATGCTGCTGGAGATGCAGATGCGCGGCATCCGCATGCTCCCGGTGGACCTGTACAAGAGCGACGCCACGCGCTTTTTGATCGAGGACGGCGATCTGCGCTGCCCCTTCACGGCCATCAACGGCTTTGGCGAGTCGGCGGTGGAGGGCATCATCGCCTCGCGCGACCCCGCCCGCCCCTACATCAGCATCGAGGATCTGCAAAACCGTGCGCACATCGGCCAGAGCATCGTGGAAATGCTGCGCGGCCAGGGCGCGCTGGAAGGCTTGCCGGAAACCAGCCAAGTGGATCTGTTTTCGCTGCTGGGATGAGGCTGTTTTACAGGAGAGAGACGATTATGAATGAAAGCAGACTGGAAAAAAACCTCTGCGGCGTGGTGGTGGAGATGGCCCTCAAGATGGGGCTGACGGCTTCGCCCCTGTCGCTCAATTACCCGTCAAGCTCCCTGTGCCGCATGCTGGAGGTTTCGCCCGCGGCGCTCCCCAAGGCGCTGGAGACCTTTTTTGCGGCGCGCGCGGAGGTGTTTGGCGCGGTTCATGTCCAAGCGCATGAGGATGGCTTTTGCCTGACCATTCCTGCCGAGGGCGTCGTCCGCATCCTGTCGCGGGCGCCGGCGGCGGACTTCCTGCGCGATTTGATTCAGACCGCCCAGGCCCCGGGGGTCACGGCCGAGGCGCTGGTGGCGGCCTTCCGCCGCCATTCGCGGCACGTCCATGTGGAGGCGGTCGACAACGGGGAATTCGATTGGCTGGTGTACTTCGAGGACGGCGTGCCGGACGACTTTTGCTACTGCATCGACGCCCATGACGGCTTTGCCAGCTATCATCGCTTTTCCCGGGAGGACTATGAGGCCTTCGGGCTGTGAAACGGACACGAAAGATTTTTCTCTGAAACGGAACCTTTTGCCCGCCGGGTTCGTTTCTTCCTCTGAAGGCACCGGCACGGCGCCGGGAGCTGCCCAAAGGAGGATGTAACGATGAAGATCAACCGCTTTTTCGCCCTGGCGCTCGCGCTGCTCATGGCCCTGCCCCTCGGCGCTTTTGCACAGGAAGCCGAACCCGATACCCTGCTGGAAGGCCTTGTGACGGAAATCGTGGACGAGGGCTTTGTGATGGAGGATATCGAGCTGGGAAACGTCCTGCTCAATGTGGACGAAACCACGGTGATGGACGGCATTTTGGCCGAAGAAGAAATTGAGGTGGGCCAGTACGTCTTTGTCGAATACGACGGCCGCCTCACCCGCAGCCTTCCCCCGCAGGCGCACGCCGACCGCGTGGGCTGCTACCGGCTGACCGGCACGGCGGATCTGTCTCTGGCTGTGGGCGTGCTGCTCACGGGCGACCCGATCTTCGGGGATGTGATCGTGCGGGTGGATGGGTCCATGCCGCATCTGTATCAGGGCATGCCCATCACCGTTTACTACAACGGCGTGATGGCCCTGAGCTATCCCGGCCAGGTCACGGCCAGCCACATCGTGGTGCCCGAGCTCACCGGCACCGTCAGCGACAGGGACAGCGCGGGCTTTACCCTGACGGACGCCGACGGGAACGAATACCGCGTGCTGCTCTCCGAGCAGACCTTTGCCGGCGTGCTCTCCGCCTCCGTGGAGGAGGCGCCCGCCGCGGAGGAGCCCGCGCAGGACGAGCCTGCCGAGGCGCCTGCGGCTACGGAGGACGAACCCCTTTTCCTTGACGGGGAGGAGGAAGCGCCCGCCCTGCCCACGGTGGAGTGGGGCGACGGGGACACTGTCACCGTCTACTACAACGGGGTCATGACCCGCAGCCTTCCGCCCCAGGTGACGGCGCTGGAGGTGCTGGTGATCCGTCAGTAACGCCACACGGACGCGGCCGGATTTGCGCCGCGTCTGTTTTTTGTGCTACAATGGGGCAAACGGCCGCCGCCGAAACCAAGGAGGCTTCGCGCCATGACTTCCTCCCGCCATCCCCTTTTGCTCAAGGGCTTTTCCCTGCGCCAGCTCCACGAAGACGACAAGGAACAGATGATGCGCATGCAGGCCGAGGTGCTCGCTGCCCTGGCCGACCCCGCGTGGTTTTTCCCTTCGGAGGAATGGGAGTTCGACGAATGGCTGCGAAACCGCGAGGCGTTCGGCTATTTCGACGGCGACGTGATGGCGGGCTACGCGGCCATGGCCTCGTGGCGCACGCGCGGGGAGCGCGGCTATGCCCGCAAGCTGGGTGAAAAAGAGGAAAACACCTACGATTTTCACGACGTGCTGGTATTGCCCCGCTATCAGGGGCGCGGCATGCACACGCGGTTTCTGCGCCTGTTTGAGGAAATGGCGCGCGCCATGGGCGGACGGGCCATCTACGCCACCGTGGACCCCGGCAACAACGCCTCCTGGCACAACTTTGAAAAGGCGGGCTACGCGCTGGTCTGCACCCGGCCCGCCTACGACGGGCGCATGCGCCGCTATTACAGGCTGACGCTGGCCCCGCGATGAAAGGCAGGGTTTGACAATGGATGCCGCAGCCCTTGAGAAAGCCGCCTTGGATTTTACGCTGGCCTCGCCGCTCAACCACGTGCGGCTTGAAAAGAGCGGGGAAGCGATCCGGCTCTTTGACGCGCCCCTGCTGGGCTATGCCTCCGCCTCGGATGCCCTGTTTGAGGCGTTTCTCGCCCCGCAGGTCATCGGTCCGCATTTTCGCACGCCGCCGCAGTGGCTTTCGGGGGCCAAAGCGGTTGTCAGCTTCTTCCTGCCCTTTGACCGGGCCGTCCGCGCGCACAACCGCGCCGCCTCCGACGCGCCCGCCGAGGCATGGCTGTATGGCCGGGTTGAGGGCCAGCGGTTTGTGGAGGCGCTGAGCCTGCATCTGGCCGGTACGCTTGAGGCGGCGGGCTTTGAGGCCGTCGCGCCCTCGCTGTCCCCGGACTTCTGGACCGTCTCCCCGCCCGAGCGGCCCGGCGGTCCCGCCTTTACCAGCAACTGGTCCGAGCGGCACGCCGCCTACGCCTGCGGGCTGGGCACCTTCGGCCTGTCCAGGGGGCTCATCACCCGGCGCGGCATGGCCGGGCGCTTTGGCAGCCTGGTAACCACCTGGCAGGCCCCGCCCACCCCGCGGGAATACGACGCGCCCTATGCCTGGTGCATCCGCTGCGGCGCGTGCGTCAGGCGCTGTCCGGCGGGGGCCATCTCCCTGGCAAACGGCAAGGACCACCGTCTGTGCTACGATTACCAGAGCGCCATCCTGCCCCGCTGCCGGCCGCGCTTCGGCTGCGGACTGTGCCAGACGGGCGTGCCCTGCGAGGCGTCCCGTCCGCTCTCCTGAAAACCGAAACGGCCCGGCGGGAATCCCCGCCGGGCCGTCAGTCTGCTTATTTCCGCCACAGGATGACGCGCTGCGGCTGGGTGGCGGCGCCCTCCTCAAGCTCCGGGTTCATGCGCTTGAGGCTGTCGCAGCTTACGCGGTAGCGCTTGGCAATGTCCCACAGGCTCTCGCCCGGTTGGCTAAAGTACATCAAAATCCCCTTTTCCGTCTCCCCGGCGGGCTGGCTGTCCACCTTCGTCACCAGCGACTCGCTGCCCAGCTGCACGTCATGGCAGTCCAGGTAGAGGATATACTTGACCTCCACGCGGTCGCTGGTGATGCCGTTGAGGTCGATGTTGCCGGCGGTGAGCACGAGGCTCTCGGGCAGGCTGAGGTCGCAGGCGAAGCACATGCGGAAGGGCTCTTCGGTCTGATAGGTCTGGGGCGCTTCGGTCTCGTCGGTCATATACAGGAGGTTCACCTCCATCATGCCCTCGACGTTGAGCTTGCCGCCCGCGCGGCTCAGCTCGGTCACCACCGGCCTCAGCGATGCCCTTAGGGGCGTGCGCACGGGCGTCTGCCCGTCCAGAAGCAGCGTGAGCTTGCCGCTTTCGGCGGTGTGGACCTGCTTGTGGGCAAGCGCGCGCCGGACCTCCTGCTTTTCCAGGGCGAGGCAGTCGCCCTGGGTGGTGTAGGCGTCCAGCAGCAGGCACAAATCCCGCTGGCGCGCGGCCTGCGCGCTGAGGCCCAGAAGCACCTCCGCGCGGAGCGTCCGGCTGCCTTCCTCCTGCCCCTCCTGGGAGAGCACCGCCACGTCCTTGACCACCGCGCCCGCGCATAGCGTATCCCCCTCCTCCCCGGTCAGGGGGAGGGTTTCCTCGAAGGGGATGGTGTGGCGCGTGACCACCAGCGGCCGCGAGGGCATGGCGCTACGGTGCACGACCTCCAGCAGGATATTTCCCGACAGGGTCGCCCGCTCCTCGCCGCCCATCACGTCCTGCACGGTGGCAATGGCGGTCGCGTACAGCGTATCGGTGATCTGCAATACCGCGCCCAGGTCACATTCGTCCCGCACCAGCACGTCCTGCTCGCCCCGGGCCACCGCCTGGCAACCGCCGAGGGTCTCGGTGCGCAGCATCAGCCCCTCCATGCCCCGCACGCCCGTGACTACCTCCATGGGCTCGTCCGAGAACACGCGCGCCTGCACGCGCAAAATGGCCATCAGATGCAGCCGTCCGCCCTGCGCCGCCGCTTCCACATGCTCCACCATCAGGCTCACGGGAGCGGTCATGCCCTCCTGCGCGCCGGGCAGCTCCACGGGATGGGTGAACTCGGCCGAGGCCTCCAGCGCGCTGATGTGCGTGGGATCTCCCTGGGTGTAGAGCACATGAAAAACGACCTTGCCGTCGACCGTCACGCGGTCGGCCTGCGCGGGGCTGCGCTCCAGCACCGCCATGGCCTCGGCGCTGAGCACCGTCGTTTCCTCCCTCAGGCCGCCGGGCAGGGCCACCTCGCCTTCCACCACGGCCTGGCTCAGGCTTTCGCCCACAAAACGCTGGAGGGGCAGTTCCTCCCTGAGCACCTCCGGCGTTGCGGCGCTCTTATTCTGCAAAAACTCCATGCCCAAATCCGTCATCATGACTCCTCCTAAAGCGGCTTTGTAGGAAGGCTATGCGTCCCCGCGGCAGGATATGACGGCACGACGGCTGAGCTGGCAAAAGGCGGTTTTGAGCTGCGTGCGCTTGCCCGCGTGCGCGGGCGTGTGTTACAATGATTTCGTTTTAGGGAACTATGCCGCAAGAGGAGCCAACCATGCGAAAAGCCACGGGACCCAGAAAAATCTACGTCGCCTCATCGCGCCGCGTGATGCTGGTGCTGATGTCGCTGAGCACGCTCTACCAATATATGTACATCAGCCTCTTTTCCAGCGCACTGGGCATGCTGCCGGTGTTCGGCGGTGCCATGTTCATGAACGCGCGCATGGCGGGGGCCTTTGCGCACACCTTTCTGGGGGACAGGCGCAGGTATCTGACGCGGCGCATGCGCGTGCTCTTTGGCGTCCTGACGGGAATTACGCTGATATGTACCCTTGCGCTCATCGCGCTCTATCCGGTGCTGTGGACGGCGGCCCCGGTGTGGCTGACCTTTGCGGCGGTTCTCTTCACCGCCCTGCGCAGCGACGCCGGCCGCCGCCTCATCGGCCGCCGCATGCGTCGCACCATCGGCACGCAGGCCTACTGGCTGCTGACCGCCGTGATTCATCTGCTGCCGCTGGGGGCCATGGCGTGGATTCTCTCGGCCAACGTCGCCTCGCCCGCCTCCTGGCAACTCTGGGTCGGCTTTGCCGCGGGCGGGGTGCTGGAGGGCTACAGCCAGTGGCGCGAGCGCGACCTGCTGGCCCTGGAGGACCTGCCGGACGACGCCGACGCGCAGACCGTGGCCCGCATGGCCGCGGAGCTGCGGGAGGTCAACGCCTACGACGCCTTCCAGCGCATGCATACGCTGGTGCTCATGGCGCTGCAGCTCACGCTGGTGATGGTCTATACCTTCATCGGGCTGAGCGCGCAGGAATTGATGATGTGCATGCTGCTTTCGGTCGCCTGCGTGGTGGTCATGCGCGAGGTGTCGCTGCTGTGCCTGCGGCTGGCGCGTCGGCCCTTTGACACGCAGCTTCTTCTGGTGGGGCTGTTTTTATGGCTGTACGGGCTGTTCCTGCTCTACCGACAGCTCGGGCGGGTGCCGGGCTTTCTGATGAGCGCGCTGGCGGTGGGGCTGTGCATGAGCGGGCTGGCCGTCAGCGTGACCGCCCTGGCGGAGCTGGAGCGGCGCATGACGGACGTGGCGCAGTTCCGGCTGCGCGACCGCATGCGCGGCTATGCGCAGATGCGCGCGGCGAGCACGGAAATCGCGATTCTCTTGGGGCAGATGATCGCGCTGATCCTGCTGACGCTGCTTTGCATGCCCTCCCTGCCGCTCACGCGGCTGGACCTGAGCGTCCTGGCCTCGGCCTTCCGGCCGCTGATGGTTGTGCCGCCGGTGCTCCTTTTGCTGGCGGCCATCGTCAGCACCCTGCGCTTTCCCATGAACAACCGCCATTTTCAAAAGCTGGCCCGGTGGCTCACGCTGGAGAGCGAGGGTCTGGACAACCCCGCGCTGCATGAACAGCTCGACAGCGTGGTGGTCAAGCGCCACAAGAATCGCTTCGGCGTGAGGATCATCATCACCCTCCTGCGCCCCCTGTACTATCACCGCGTCATCGGCCGGGAAAACCTCAGCGGCTATGAGGACGGCAGCATGATTCTCATCTGCAACCACGGCGAGATCTACGGGCCGGTGGTGGCCAATCTCTATGTCCCCATCACCTTTCGCCCCTGGGTCATCAGCGGCATGATGGAAAAGGAAGCCATCGTCGAGCACATCTATCAGGGGACCATGGCCCGCCAGAGGTGGCTCCCCGAGCATTGGAAGCGTCCGCTGGTCAATCTCATCTCGCCGCTGCTGGTGTGGGTTTTCAACAGCCTGGAGGCCATCCCGGTCTACCGCGGCCAGCCGCGGGAGCTCATGCGCACCTTCCGCGAAACCCTCAACGCCATGCAGGCGGGCGACAACATTCTGGTCTTTCCCGAAAACGGCGAGGAGCACGAGCCCGGCAAGGGCGGCTATGTCCGTGAGGGCGTGGGCCAGCTCTACACCGGCTTTGCGATGATCGCGCCCATGTATTACGCCAAGACCCACAAGCGCGCTGTATTCGTGCCCATCTACGCCAGCCGGCGCCGCCGCACCCTGACCATCGGCCACGGCGTGGTCTATGATCCCGACAACAACGCCACCGCCGAAAAGCTGCGCATCGTGGACGCGCTGCTGGACGCCATGCAGGGCATGTATGAGGAAGAGTCCGGCGCGGCCTCCTCCCGCCGTCCCGCCTGCTGAGGGGCGCCATCCGCGCGGCTTTTGGATGTCGAAAGATAAGACTTTGGTTCTATTTTCCACGAAATCCCCTTCTCCCGGCGGTTCCTGTGCTATAATGCGGAAAACAAACACTCAGGAGGGAGCCGACCGTGCTGAACATCCGTATTCTCGTGGTGGACGATCATGGAACGCTGCGCAAGCGCATCGCTGATTTTCTTCGCACCCAGGAGGGCGTGGAGGAGGTAGCCGAGGCGGCCAACGGCGTTGAAGCCCTGAAATGCCTGCGCGAAAGCCGCTTTGACGTCATGATTACCGATCTGGTCATGCCGCTGATGGACGGCTATATGCTTTTGGAGGAGCTGCCCCGGCAGATTGACCCGGCGCCCAAGACCATCGTCATGTCAGCGCTGAGCCGGGACGACTTCGTGACCCGCGCCATCGACCTGGGCGCCATGTTTTATATGGTCAAGCCCTTCGAGCCCGAGCACCTGCTCAGCCACATCCGCGACATCCAGGAGGAGCGCACCGTCTTGCCCCGTGCCCAGGCCCCGCTTCGGCCCCATGTTCAGAGCCTGGACGAGCGGCTGGGCAGCCTGTTTCTCACCATCGGCATCCCCGCTCACATCAAGGGCTATCAGTTCCTGCGCTGCGGCGTCAAGATGGTCATCGAGCAGCCCGACCGCATCAACCGCATCACCAAAGAGCTTTACCCCAGCATCGCCCGCCAGTTCGGCACCACGGCCAGCAAGGTCGAGCGCGCCATCCGCCACGCCATTGAGGTGGCCTGGAACCGCGGCCGCGTGGACACCTTAAACCGCGCCTTCGGCTGCCGCGTCTGTACCCCGGAGGACAAACCCACCAACGGCGAGTTCATCGCCATGCTGGCCGACAAGATGAGCATGGAGCAAAGCGCCTGATGCCCGGTTTATCATCAAGAGCCTGTCCCGGATGCGGGACAGGCTCAGGTTGTCGAAAAAGTCCGCCTGCGGTGGCCTTTTTCGCCAGATGCTTAAGAAATGTTTGCGCCCAGGGGCGCAAACTCCCCGCCCGCCCGGCAAAGCCGGGCGATACGAATCCACTTTGGAGGGCCTGCGGGCCCTCCAAACCTCCCGGTAAGAGTTTGTCAGCAGTCTGAGCCTGTCCCGGATGCGGGACAGGCTCTTTATTATAGCGCCAGATCGCCCGGGCGATAGCCATCGGGCAGCGGCTCCTCGCGCAGGAAGGCAAAGCCCGGGTCGC
>CALVKX010000078.1 GCA_944333375.1 uncultured Eubacteriales bacterium | reverse complement strand
CAGC
Organism: uncultured Eubacteriales bacterium; assembly: GCA_944333375.1. The sequence goes on along the minus strand of CALVKX010000078.1, from coordinate 8,432 downwards.
CGATTTCGTCAAGCATTCGCTCACGGTGCAACCCCACCTCGCCGGTGATGTATTTGCGCATGGTGACGGTCGTTCCCCTGTCTACGGCGCTGTCCACCTCCACCGCGTCCATAAAGGTCTGCATCACGCAAAAGCCCATACCGCTGCGCTCCGTGCCGTCGCCCGTGGAATAGAAGGGCTGCATGGCCTTTTCCACGTCCGCGATCCCGCAGCCCTCGTCCCGGATCACAACCGTGAGAAGCCGCCGGTCGCCGTATTCTGCGCTCATGCAGACCAGCCCGTCCTCCCGCCCGCGGTAGCCGTGCACGATGGCATTGGTCACCGCCTCGCTCACCGCGGTTTTGATGTCCGCCATCTCCGGCAACGTGGGATTGAGCTGCACGGCAAAGGCCGCGATGGCCACCCGCGCGAACGCCTCGTTCTGCGGCAGCGCGGAAAAGGTAAGTTCCATTCGATTCTGCATCACAGCCGACCTCCCTTGATCTCATCCTCCACGCCGATGACGCGGTCCAGCCCCGACAGGCGAAACAGCTTTTCCACCGGCGGCCGCATGTTGCGCACGCTGAGGCTGCCGCCGCGCGCCTGCAATACGCGCAGACGTCCCAGCAGCACCCCGATGCCCGAGGAATCCATAAATGTCAGGTTTTCCAGGTCCAGCACCAGGTGCGTGACCGTCTGGTCCTCCAGCAGCTCGTCCAGCCGCTTTCGGATCTGCGGGGCGGCGAAATGATCCAGCTCGCCCGCGATCACCACCGTGACGGAATCCTGCGTCTTTGCTCCAAGCATGGCTCCACCCTCCGTTGCGGTCGTTTCGCGTGTAGGATTCGTGTACTGTCACGGATATCCTTTGACGAATTTGGTCTAGTTATGCGGCCGGGACGGTTTTTGCGCAGCAAAAAAGCGCAGGCGGATGCGCCTGCGCCCAGACTGTCAAAAAACCCTTCAGGGAGGTTCGGAGGGCCGCAGACCCGCAACCTCAATCGTCGCGGCGGACGCTGGCCGCGCCCTCCGCTCGTTTCGGTTGACTCCTTCGGGTCGCTTTGCGCTTCGCGCAAGTGCCCACAGGGCACACGCTTCCCTCCGTCCCCTCCGAATGAAATCCGAATCCAGCGACATGTGCGGTGGATTCGGAAGCCTTGCGCAGCAAGGTTTCCTTGCACGTTTCCCCGGCCGCGCCGCAGGCGCAGGGGAAACGTGTCCTGGCGGAAAAGATCGCCGTAGGCGAGCTTTTTCGACACGCTGGCGCAGGCGGATGCGCCTGCGCCGCGGGGAGGGGTTTATTCCCTGAGAAGAAATGCCTCTACCGCCTCACGGAAGGCCTGGGCGTTGCTGCGGGCGATGAAGTGGTCGCCCGGCAGGATGACGAGCTCAGCGTTGGGGAGGGAGGCATGAATCCTGCGGGTATGGCTGTCGCGGATCATGTCCCGGGTGCCGGCGATCACAAGGGTCGGGACGGTGAGGTTTTTGAGCGCCTGAGGGTGGATATGCGGCTGAAAGACCATCAGGCGAAGCAATTCCAGCCTGCGGCGGGCCTGGGGGCCGGTCCAGGCTGTCAGGGAGGCGAGGCAACAGCGCAGGATGATGGGAATCTGAAGGGAAGGTCTCACGCCGGAGGGAAAGAGGTTGGCGCCGTTGAGGACCAGGCGGTCCACGCGCTCAGGGTAGCGCAGGGCGAAGGTCAGGGCGATGTTGCCCCCGTCGGAAAAGCCCAGGAGGCTGGCCCGCGCAATGCCCTGATGGTCCATGAAGCAGCGCAGGTCCTCGGCGAACTGGGAGATCGTAAAGGGGGCGGTCCCTCTGGGAGAGCGGCCATGACCGCGGGTGTCCAGCGCGATGACGCGAAAGTGCCGGGCGAGGGCGTCCTTCTGACAGTCGAAGTACGACCCGTCCTCGCCGTTTCCGTGAAGCAGGATCAGGGGTTTTCCGCTGCCTGTGTCGGCATGATAAAGCGTAATCTCCATAGTTACCTCACTCAATGGTGGCTGTAAATTTGATGAGCGTTGCGCTGGGGCTGTTGAACATCCGTCCCTTGAGGGGGTGGTATTCGTTGGCGCCCAGGCCGCCCGAGATATACTGGTTGATGCTGTTGACGCGCTGCATGCCCACCAGCCCGCTGTCCGGCGGGAACCAGCCCATGTCCGGCTCATAGAGCGCGCCCACGCCCGGCACGCGCCACTGGCCGCCGCAGTAATGGCCCGCCAGCAGCAGACTGATGGAGCGGAAGCCGAAGACCGCCTCCTCGTCGGCCCATTCCAGGCTGGTGCGGATATAGTCCTGAATCAGCGGCGCGTGGGTGACGGCGATCTGCAGGTCGGTGGAAAGCATTTCCTGCTGCGCGGCGACGGTCCGTTCCATGACGTCCAGGCGGTAACACAGCGCGCGGTAGCTCGCGCCTCCCTCCGCCTCGTACTGCTGGCCCAGCGCCTCCATCTCTTCCTTCTGCTTGGCCAGGCTGCTCACCATGCCTTCGGTGTTCACATCATAGAGGTATTCCGGGGTAAACCAGACGCTGAGCTTTCCCACCTCCTGACGCACAGGCGCGTCCAGGTAAATGGCGCCTTCGGCCTGGGCGGCGAGCACCCAGTCGTTGAGCACCTCCGGCGTCCCCCGCGGCGTCGTCACCACCGCGTCGGGGTCGTCATCGCCGGCGATAAAGTATACAGGCGCCTTGGGATTCAGCTGACGGAGCGTGTGGATCAGCGTCAGCATGGGCTCATAGTTGCCGCTGCCGCCCACCATGTCGCCGCTGAGCACGACGGCGTTAAAGCTCTTGCCCTTGAGCAGCGACTGCCATAGCTCCATGTCGCTTCCCAGCGGCGCGGCGTGCAGATCGCTCAGATGCAGCACCGTAAAGCCTTCAAAGGTCTTGTCCAGCCCCATCACCGAGACGCGCTCGCTCAGGAGCGAAACGCGGCTGTTGGCGGCATGATTGAGCAGAAACGTCGCCAGCACCAGCGCCACGATCATGGCCAGCACCGTCGCCAGGCATCCCAGCCTTCCGGTTTTCTGCTTTTCGGGGGCGAAGATATACTCATTCTTGCGCTTTCCCATCTCATACACCCCCATATATAGTAGTATCATCATAGGCCAGCCGCTCGGGTAAGTCAACGTATGCTTTCTAAGAAAAGCATTACGCTTTTGCCTGAAAATGCGAAGTTTCATCAACAAATCCGATACAACCGGTCACAGATGGGTTAAACTTGTAAACGGCCTTCGGGCCGCATTTCCTCCCCGAAATGATGGAAGCGTCATCCTAACTAACGTTTTTCGGCGTCCAAACAATCCCGGTTTTCCCATTTCTTCCCCGAGAAGGCGGCTGATATGCGCGGAAAATTTTTTTGGATTCTTTCATTGACAAATCGTTTTTCCGCGCTATAATGTTTGTCGTACAACTGTTGCATATAAAACATTTAAACGGAGGGCCAAATGCAACGAAAGATTGGAATCGACATTCACCGGCTGGACAACCGCATCCGACGCTGTGTGTGTCGGGCCGTTGCGCAGCACGAGATCGAGGCGGTCAGCGGCAGCAACGGCCGCATCATCCGCTTCCTGAGCGAGCATGCGGACCGGGACATCTACCAAAAGGATTTGGAGGAGGCGTTCGGCATCACCCGTTCCACGGCCTCGCGGGTTCTGCGGCTGATGGAACAGAAGGGGCTTGTGGAGCGCAGGAGCGTGGCGCACGACGCGCGGCTGAAAAAGCTGGTTCTTACGGAGCGCTCGCGCGCGCTGCTTGAGGAGATGTGTCAGACCGGCAGCTCCGTGGACGAGCAGCTGATGCGTGGATTTACGGCCGGGGAGATCCAGATGCTCTATGATTTTCTGGACCGCATGTTCAAAAATCTGGAATAATGCCGTTTCAAGATCATTCCGACAGGAGGGAAAGCTATGGTCAAACGCCTGATGAAAAGCATCCGGGAGTTCAGGGTCCCATCTATTAAAGCATCCATTTACGTATCGCTGGAGGTGGTCATGGAGGTGGTCATCCCGCTGGTGATGGCGGACCTCATCGACAAGGGGATCAACGGGGGCGACATGCCCTACATTCTCAAAACGGGTCTGATCCTCGTTTTGGCGGCGCTTCTGTCGCTGTGCTTCGGTGCGCTGGCAGGAAAGTACTCCGCCATGGCCTCGGCGGGCTTTGCCAAGAACCTGCGCAGGGACATGTACAGCCATGTGCAGGAATATTCCTTTTCCAACATCGACAAATTCTCCACCGGCGGCCTGGTCACCCGTCTGACCACGGACGTGACCAACGTGCAAAACGCCTACCAGATGGTCATCCGCATCGCGGTGCGCGCGCCGTTTATGCTGATCTTCTCCCTGGGCGCCGCCATCTGCATCGACTGGCAGCTCTCGGTGATCTTCCTGGCCTTCATCCCGGTTCTGGGCATTGGCCTGTACCTAGTCGCCAGCCACGCGCATCCGATTTTTGAGCGCGTGTTCAAACTCTATGATCGCCTCAACGGCGTCGTGGGCGAGAACCTGCGCGGCATCCGTGTGGTCAAGTCCTTTGTGCGCGAGGCTTACGAGGAGGAGAAGTTCGGCGCCATCTCCAGCGACATCTATCAGGATTTCTCCCATGCCGAGCGTATTCTGGCCTTCAATATGCCGCTGATGCAGTTTTCCGTCTATGGCTGCATGCTGCTTATCAGCTGGTTCGGCGCCAAGGCGGTGGTGGCCTGCGGCGGCGACGCGGTGCTGGGCCTGTCCACGGGCGAGCTGACCAGCCTGTTTACCTACACCATGCAGATCCTCTCCAGCCTGATGATGCTGAGCATGGTGTTTGTCATGATCGTCATCTCCCGCGCCTCCATGGAGCGCATTGACGAGGTGTTGCAGGAGAAAAGCGCCATCGTCTCGCCCGAAAACGCGGTGACGGAGGTGAAGGACGGCTCCATCGTCTTTGATGACGTGACCTTCCGCTATAACGCCAGCGCCGAAAAGCCGGTGCTGGACCATGTGAAGTTGAACATCGCCTCCGGGCAGACGATCGGCATCCTGGGCGGCACGGGATCGTCCAAGTCAAGCCTGGTGCAGCTCATTCCGCGTCTGTACGACGTAAGCGAGGGCAGCGTGTCCGTGGGCGGCGTGGACGTGCGGCGCTATGACCTGGAAACCCTGCGCGACGCGGTGGCCTTCGTATTGCAAAAGAACGAGCTGTTCTCCGGCACCATCAAGGACAACCTGCGCTGGGGCAACGAGCACGCCACCGACGAGGAAATGATTCACGCCTGCAAGCTGGCGCAGGCCGACGGCTTCATCCAGTCCTTCCCCGACGGATATGACACCTACATCGAGCAGGGCGGCACCAACGTCTCCGGCGGCCAGAAGCAGCGCCTGTGCATCGCCCGCGCGCTTTTGAAAAATCCCAAGGTCCTGATTCTGGACGACTCCACCAGCGCCGTGGATACCGCGACTGACGCGCTGATTCGCAAGGCGTTTCTGGAGGAGATCCCCAACGTCACCAAGATCATCATCGCCCAGCGCGTGGCCAGCGTGATGGACGCGGATCAGATCATCGTACTCAACGAGGGCCGTGTGATGGATGTGGGCACGCACGACGAGATGATGAGCCGAAGCCCGATTTACCGCGAGGTCTATGAGTCCCAGATGAAGGGAGGCGATGAGGAATGATGCGGGGTATGAGAATTCGCGGGGGCGCAAGGCCCCAGGATGTCGGGCAGACCATCCGCAGGCTGATGAGCTACGTGGCGCGCTACCGGCTCAGGCTTGTGCTGGTGGTGCTTTGCATCATCCTCAGCGCCGTGGCCAGCGTGCTGAGCTCGACGTTTATCGGCATTTTGATCGACGACTATATCGCGCCGCTGCTACTGACGGAGAATCCCGTGTTTACCGGCCTGGCCCGGGCGCTGGGCATGATGGCCTGCGTCTATATCGTGGGCCTGGTGAGCGCGTATTTCTACAACCGCCTGATGGTCACCGTGGCGCAGGGCGTGCTCAAGGATGTGCGCGACGAGATGTTTGCGCACATGCAAACCCTGCCCATCCGCTACTTCGACACGCACAGCCACGGCGAGGTCATGAGCCACTTCACCAACGACACCGACACGCTACGCCAGATGATCGCCCAGGCGCTGCCGCAGGTGCTCTCCTCGGTGGTTTCGCTGACGGCGGTGGTGTGCGCCATGCTCTCCCTGAGCCTGTGGCTTACGCTGTTCGTGCTGGCCTTTGCGGTTTTGATGCTCTACATCACCAAGCGGGTGAGCGCGCAGAGCGGCAAATACTTCGTCAAGCAGCAGCAGTCCCTGGCTGATGTCAACGGCTATATCGAAGAGATGATAAACGGCCAGAAGGTGGTCAAGGTGTTCTGCCACGAGCAGAAGGCCGTGGAGGAGTTTGACCGCCGCAACGACGAGCTGTGCCGCAACGCCACCGCGGCCAACAAATTCGCCAACATTCTGGGGCCGGTCAACAACAACCTCGGCCATCTGCTCTACGTGCTGCTGGCCGTGGTGGGCGCGGCCATGAGCCTGGCGGGCCTGCCAAATGTGGGACTTGCCGGCGCGGGTACGATCACGCTTGGCATGATCGCCTCCTTTATGACGCTGTCGCGCAGCTTCGTGATGCCGCTGAGTCAGGTCAGCCAGCAGCTCAGCTCGATTATCATGGCCCTTGCGGGCGCCGAGCGCATCTTCCAGCTCATGGACCAGCCCAGCGAGCATGACGACGGCTACGTGACGCTGGTCAACGCGCGCCGCGAAAACGGGCAGCTCGTGGAGAGCGAAACGCGAACCGGCCTGTGGGCCTGGAAGCATCCGCATCACGACGGCACTTTGACCTACACCGAGCTCAAGGGCGATATTGTGCTGGACGACGTGGACTTCGGCTACGTGCCGGACAAGACGGTGCTGCACAACATCTCCCTCTATGCCAAGCCCGGTCAGAAGATCGCCTTCGTGGGCGCCACGGGCGCGGGCAAGACCACCATCACCAATTTGCTCAACCGCTTCTACGACATCGCCGATGGCAAGATCCGCTATGACGGCATCAACATCAACAAGATCCGCAAGAGCGACCTGCGCCGCTCGCTGGGCATGGTGCTTCAGGATGTCAACCTCTTTACCGGCACCGTGATGGAGAACCTGCGCTACGGAAAGCTCGACGCCACCGACGAGGACTGCATCCGCGCCGCCAAGCTCGTCAACGCCGACGCCTTCATCCGCATGCTGCCCAACGGCTATCAGACCATCCTCACCGGCGACGGAAGCGGCCTGAGCCAGGGCCAGCGCCAGCTCATCTCCATCGCCCGCGCCGCCGTGGCCGATCCGCCGGTGATGATCCTCGACGAGGCTACCTCCTCCATCGACACCCGCACCGAGAGCATCGTGCAAAAGGGCATGGATGCGCTGATGCAGGGCCGCACGGTCTTTGTCATCGCCCACCGCCTCTCCACCGTGCGCAACTCCAACGCTATCATGGTCCTGGACCATGGACGCATCATCGAGCGCGGCAGCCACGAGGACCTCATCGCCCAGAAGGGCGCGTATTACCGGCTCTATACCGGCGCGTTTGAGCTGGAATAAAGGCAGCGAAAAAGCCTCCTGACGGGGGCTTTTTCACTGCTTCTGTCACAAAAACAGGCCCGCAGGATTTGCCTGCGGGCCTTCTTGGTAGCTCCAAGGGGAATCGAACCCCTGATTTCGCCTTGAGAGGGCGACGTCTTAACCGCTTGACCATGGAGCCTGGCTGGGGAACTAGGATTCGAACCTAGACAATACGAGTCAGAGTCGTAGGTGCTGCCGTTACACAATTCCCCACTGCGCTTGGTGCGAAAGTTATTATAGGCGATGGCGAAGGAAATGTCAAGCATTTTTTTCGGTGTACATGCGCCGTGCCCGGAAACGGGTTCGGGCCTGAACCATATTTTACGAAAATCCTTTGTACAAAGGCCCATCCTATGCTATAATGGTTTCGGCGTGTCCCGACGCGCGCTTGACATACCCAAAATGCGGCGGGAACGCCCTGAACACAAGGAGGACTTTCATTTTGAAAAAGAACCAACGTGGTATGATGGGCTATGTGGCGCTCGTCGCCGCCTTTATCCTGATCGCTGTGGCCCTCAATGGCGGCCTGGGACAATCCGTCAGCCGCCGCATCGAATATCCCGAGCTGCTCACGGCCATCCGCGAGGACAACGTCAAGGCTGTGGCCATCCGCGGGACGTCGCTGGTGGGCCTTTACCGCAACGGCACCGTGGCCGACGCGGACTTCCCCGAGCGGGGCTACGACTTTGAGACCACCATCGGCTCGGACTTCATCGACACCGTCCGGCAGATGACCGCCACCGCCCAGGGCAAGTCCCTCGATGAGGTCAGCGTCAGCGACCTGCCCTTCACCGTGGAATACCGCGCGCCGGTGGTCACGCCGTGGTATATGGAGTTTTTGCCCTTTATCCTCATGATCGT
>CALVKX010000077.1 GCA_944333375.1 uncultured Eubacteriales bacterium | reverse complement strand
ACCGAGGACGTGATGCTCAAGGTGGTCGGCTACGCCGCCCTGGAGTGCTACGGCATCGTGGCCATGTCCAGCAAGCGGGCCAAGGACGGCCTGGTGGAATGGCTGGGCCGCGAGAATCTCTCCAAGGGCGTACAGCTCAAGCTGGTGGACGACATGCTGGATGTAGATCTGTTCATCATCGTGGAATACGGCATTTCCATCGCCGAAGTGTGCAAGACCATCGTGGAGACGGTGCGCTACAAGCTGGAAAGCATGACGGGCGTGAAGGTGCGCCGCGTCAACATCTCCGTCGAGGGCGTTCGCGTCTGATTACTAGCGTGTCAGGAGGAAGAACCTTTGATACAGACCAAGACGATCGATGGCATACTGCTGCGCGACATGGTCGTGACCGGCGCGGCCCTGCTGGAAAAGAACCGTGAAGCGGTTGATGCCTTGAATGTTTTCCCCGTGCCGGACGGCGACACGGGCACCAACATGAGCCTGACCATGGCCTCCGCGACCAAGGAGGTCAATCAGAAGGAATACCTCAGCGCGGGCGACGCGGCCGCGGCGCTGGCCAAGGGCGCGCTTCGCGGCGCGCGCGGCAACAGCGGCGTGATTACCTCCCAGCTCTACCGCGGCTTTGCGCGCGCGCTGGAGGGGATTGAGCGCGTGACCCCGCCGCAGTTTGCCCAGGCGCTCAGGCGCGGCGCGGAGACGGCCTACAAGGCGGTCATGAAGCCCAAGGAGGGCACCATCCTGACCGTGGCGCGCGTCATCGCCGAGGAAGCGGTCAAGCAGGCCGAGCGCGCGCCGGAGGACTACGACGCCCTGTTTGCCACGATCCTGACGACGGGAAACGCCATCCTCAAAAAGACCCAGCAGATGCTCCCGGCGCTGACCCAGGCCGGCGTGGTGGACGCGGGCGGACGCGGCCTGCTGCTGATCTACATGGGCTACGCCGCCTGCCTGCGCGGCGAGGAGGTGCCCACGGAGAAGCTGGAGCTCTCCGGCGACGGCGCGGCCTCCTTCGAGGACGATCATGACGCCATCGGCGAGATCAAGTTCGCCTACTGCACCGAGTTCCTCATCCAGAATCTCTACCCCGACATTCTCGAGGAGGACATTGATTCCTTCCGCCGCCGCCTCAACCGCATCGGCGACTGCGTGCTGGTGGTGGGAGACTTGAGCCTGGTCAAGGTGCACGTGCATACCAACGAGCCGGGCAAGGCGCTCGAATATGGCCTGAGCCTGGGCGAATTGGTCAACCTCAAGATCGAGAACATGGTCCAGCAGCGCCGCGACAACCAGGCCGCCGCGCAGAAGAAGGCCAAGGAGGAGGCACCCCAGAAGGAATACGGCATGGTGGCCGTGTCTCTGGGCGAGGGCTTCAACCGCATCTTCTCGGATCTGCTGGTCGATCGCGTGGTCGAGGGCGGTCAGACCATGAACCCCAGCATCGAGGATCTCTCCGAAGCCATTGAAAAGACGCACGCCAAGACGATTTTCGTGCTGCCCAACAATGGAAACGTCATCCTGGCGGCCCAGCAGGCCGCCGAGCTGTGCGAGGATAAGCGGGTGCTGGTGGTGCCCACCAAGAACGTGGCCATGGGCATCGCGGCCGCGGTGGCCTTCCAGCCAGAGCAGAGCCCCGAGGACAACGCCGCGCACATGAACGAGGCGGCCCAGCGCGTGCGCACCGGCACGGTGACCTACGCCGTGCGCGACAGCGACCTGGACGACCTGCACATCAAGGAGGGCGACATCATCGGCCTCTACAACGGCCAGATCCACACCGTGGGCAGCAACGTGCATGACGTGACCCGCGACCTCATGCGCGAGATCGTCACCGACGACGACGAGCTCATCACCGTCTACTACGGCAAGGACACCGCCGAGGCCGACGCGCGGGTGTTGACCGACGAGCTGGCGGAGATGTACGGCGACTGCGACGTGGAGATGCAGCCGGGCGGACAGCCGCTGTACTACTATCTGGTGTCCGTGGAGTGAGCATGCATCTAAGCGATCTCAGGGGCATCGGAAAAACCAGACTGGAAGCCTTACACGCAGCGGGCATCTGCTCGTTGCGTGATCTTTTATATGCCCCGCCCGTGCGTTACCGGGATCTGAGCAGCCCCGTCTCCGTTGCCCGGGCGCGGGCCGGCGAGGCCGCCTGCCTGCTGCTGAGCCGCCGCGGCGAGGCGAAGCTGTCGCGCCACGGAAAGCTCAGCCGCGTGACCTGCGTCTTTGCCGACGAGACGGGGGAGATCTGCGCCTGCTGGTTCAACCAGCCCTGGATGCGCGAGCAGATCAACGCGGGGACGCGCTTTACGCTCTTTGGCACGGTCGAGGCGGGCGGCGCGCGCAAGCGGCTTTCAAACCCCTCTGTGGAAAAGGAACTGCGCATCGTGCCGGTCTACCGCGTCATCCCGGGGCTGCCTCAGCGGCTGCACGAGACGGCGGTGCGTCAGGCGCTTGAGGCCGTGGAGGAGATCTGCCCCGAAACGCTGCCCGAGAGCCTTCTGGAGCGCTACGGATTGTGGCCCTGCCCCCGCGCCATGCGTGCGCTGCACGCCCCCGCCTCCATGGAGGAGGCGGAGAAGGCGCGCAGGCGGTTCGCCTTTGAGGAGATGCTGCTCTACCAGGCGTCGGTGCGCCTCATGCGCGACGCGCGCGGCCCCGGCCCCCGGATGGAGGCGGACGGGAAGGCCGCGGAGGACTTCTGGAACGCCATGCCGTTTGCGCCCACGGACGCGCAGCGGCGCACGCTTGTGGAGATCGCCCGCGATCTGGCCGGCCCGCGCGCCATGGCGCGCATGGTCCAGGGCGACGTGGGCAGCGGCAAGACCGCCGTGGCCATGGGCGCGATGCTTCTGTGCGCCAGGGCGGGCTGGCAGGCCGCCCTCATGGCGCCCACGGAGCTGCTGGCCCGGCAGCATTATGAGGGGATGCGCGCCTTTTTTGAGGCGCAGGGCTGCCCCTGCGGGCTGCTGGTGGGCGGCATGCCCGCCGTCAGGCGGCGGGAGGCGCTGGCGAACCTGGCCTCGGGCGCGTGGCGGGTGGTGGTGGGCACGCATGCGCTCATCAGCCGCGACGTGCGGTACCGCCGCCTGGGCCTGTGCGTGACCGACGAGCAGCACCGCTTCGGCGTGGCGCAGCGCACGGCGCTGATGGACAAGGGCGGGGACGAAACGCTCTCGCCGCACCTGCTGGTCATGAGCGCAACGCCCATCCCGCGCTCGCTGGCGCTGGTGCTCTTTGGCGATCTGGACCTGTCGGTCATCGACGAGCTGCCGCCCGGCCGCCTGCCGGTTGAGACGCGCATCGTGCCGGAGCGCAAGCGCGAGGCCATGTACGGCTTTTTGCGCGAGCGGCTGCGCGAGGGGCGGCAGGCCTACGTCGTCTGTCCGCTGGTGGAGGAAGGCGAGGAGGACGGCGGCCTCAAGGCCGTCAAGGCCCATGCGCGGGAGCTGGCCGGCGGGCCCCTGAAGGGCTTTCGCGTGGGAATCACCTACGGCGGCCAGCCCTCCGGGGAGAAGGCGGCCGCGCTGGCGGATTTCGCCGCCGGGCGCACGGACGTGCTGGTGGCCACCACGGTAATTGAGGTCGGGGTCAACGTCCCAAACGCGGCGCTCATGATCGTCGAGGACGCGGACCGCTACGGCCTGGCCCAGCTTCACCAGCTCCGCGGGCGCGTGGGGCGCGGCGCGGCGCAGAGCTGGTGCTTTCTCATGGCCTCCCCCAACGAGCGCCTCCGCGCGCTCGCGGCGACCGGCGACGGCTTTGAGGTCGCCCGGGCGGACCTGGAGCAGCGCGGCCCGGGCGAGCTGCTGGGCACCCGTCAGCACGGCGAGGCGTCGCTTCCGGGCGGCGCGGCGGCCTTCGGCGGGGTAAAGCTGCTCTACGAGGCGGCTCAGTGCGCCGAGGCGCTATGGGGCCCGGAGGGGCGAAAAGAGGAGCGCGACGCGGTGGCGCGTCAGGCGGGACTCCTGCTGGAGCGGCTGGGACGGCGCGTGTCGGTGAGCTGAGCGAGGTTGAAAAAAACGGCGCGCGGCGTTACAATGGACGGGGCGCGTCCCGGAGGGAGGAAACGGGCATGCATATCGTGCTTTATGAGCCGGAGATCCCGCAGAACACGGGTAACATCGCGCGTACCTGCGCGGCCACGGGGAGCATGCTGCACCTGATCGAGCCGCTGGGCTTTGAATTGTCGGACCGCTACCTCAAGCGGGCCGGGCTGGACTACTGGCACATGATGCGCTACCGCGTCTATCCCGACTTCGGCCGCTTTCTGGAGGCGTGGCCGGGCGCGAGAATGGTGTTTCTCTCCACCAAGGCCCCGCGCGCCTATACGGAGGAGACCTACGGACCGGATGACTTCCTCGTCTTTGGCTGCGAGACGCGCGGGCTGCCGGAATCGCTGCTCTTACGCGTCTATGACCGCTGCGTGCGCATCCCCATGGCGCCCGGCGCGCGAAGCCTCAACCTGAGCAACTCCGTGGCCGTGGTGCTCTACGAGGCGCTCAGGCAGCAGGGCTTTTCGGGGCTGGTGGCGCAGGGCAGCCTCACCGGCCGCGAGGATCCCGGCGCGCCGTGGATGGATTATGTGTGACGGTTCGTTAGGAGAGCAGGGAGGGATGCATATGGATGACCGCACGCGCCGCTATGAAGGGTACGAGGAGGCGGAGGACGAGCTGCCCCTTGACCAGGTGCTGGAGCCCTATCAGCAGGAGGCGTATGAGCAGCCCGGGCCCGAGGAGGATTACGCGCCGCCTCTCCAGGAGCCGCCCTATGAGGAGGAGTACTCGGACTATCACGAGGCCATGGACGAAGCCATGGACGAGGCCGGACGCTTCCGCGTGGCCATGGGCGTGTTTGACACGGTGAGCATTTTGGTGGGCGTGGTGGTGATTCTGGCGCTGGTGGCGATGCTGGTTTCGCTGGTTTCCTGGCTGCGCTCGGACATTTTGCACTCCGCGCTGCTTTTGCAAAGCGGCCTGCAATGACCGCCTGACGGGGGAGAGAAGCGCCGTGCGTATTTCATGGGAGCAGCTCAGCCACAATATTCAATGCTGCCAGGCGTGTGGCCTGGCGGCCGGGTGCCGCCGCAAGGTCATGGGGCAGGGCGATGCGCACGCGCCGCTGATGCTCATCGGCGAAGGGCCCGGCGAGCAGGAGGATTTGCAGGGCCTGGCCTTCGTGGGCCCGGCGGGACAGCTTCTGACGCGGATGCTCGGGGCCATCGGCCTTCCGCGCGAGCGCGTGTACATCTGCAACGTCGTCAAATGCCGCCCGCCCCACAACCGCCAGCCCTCGCCCGAGGAAATCGCGGCCTGCTTGGGACATCTGCGCGCGCAGGCCGCGCTGGTCAGGCCGCGGGTGATCCTTTTGCTGGGCGCCACGGCGGTGTCGGCGGTCCTGGGGCCACAGTTTCGCATCACGCGCTGCCGGGGCCAGTGGTTCGAGCGCAAGGGAACGCACATCATCGCCACCTACCACCCCTCGGCGCTTTTGCGCGACCCGTCCAAAAAGCGCGACGCCTGGGAGGACCTCAAGCGCCTGCGCGGGAGGCTCGCGGAGCTGTCGCTCTATCCCGATCTGATGAAGGAGGATGAAAAATGAAGGCGATGGAGCGCTTCCGAAGGGAGTGCGCCGCTTTTTTCGACGCGCTGGGCACAGGGGCGCAGGAGCCGCTGGTCTTTGGAGACGGTCCCTGCGACGGCCCGGTGCTCATGCTCATCGGCGAGGCGCCCGGCGAGCAGGAGGCGCTGGAGGGACGGCCGTTTGTGGGCAAGGCGGGGAAGAACCTGGACGGCTTTTTGAAGGCCGTGGGGCTTCGCCGCGGGGAGATCTACGTGACCAACGTCGTAAAGCTCCGGCCCACGCGCCAGAGCGCGGCGGGGAGGGTGGTCAACCGTCCGCCCAGCCGGGAGGAAAAGGCGCTCTTTACGCCCTGGCTGATGCGCGAGATCGCCCTCGTCCGCCCGGGGGCGCTGGTGACGCTTGGCAATGTGGCGCTTCAGGCGTTCTCGCGGGAAACCGTGGGCGCGGCCCATGGCGCGTGGCGGCAGGCGGTGGTCGCGCCGCCGGACGCGGCCGCCTTTACGCTTCCCCTGTTTTCGCTCTATCATCCGGCCTCGGTCATCTATAACCCCTCGCTCAAAGAGACGTGTGCGCGCGACCTGCAAAGCCTCGCCCGCTCCCTGGGCGCGCGCTCGGACGTCCCGCGCGACATTTGAGCCCGTCACCTGCTGCCTTAGGCGCGCGCGGCATGACAAAGCGCCGCGCTTATGGTAGGATAGCATAGAAGCGGCGGGTGTCCCGCCGGCATAGGGAGGGGATCAAGAATGTGGGAAATCCTGCTGGCCAATTTGCCGATTGTCGCCTGCTTCCTGCTGGGACTGGGCCTTCTGATCGTGGAGGTGTTCATGCCGGGCTTTGGCCTGCCGGGCATCTCCGGGGTTATTTTGGAGGTGGTCGCCATTGTGCTGACCTACCTTTGGCACGGCGGACTCGCGGCGCTGGGTGTGACGCTTATCATCCTGGCGGTGGTGGGTATCGCAATTTCGCTTGCGCTGCGCTCGGTCAACAAGGGCCGCCTGTCCAAATCGCCCATCATTCTCAACGACGAGGAGAGCGCCTCGGAGGGCTATGTCGCCACCCGGGACATGGAGGTTTTTCTGGGACGGGAAGGCGTGACGACCACGGTTCTGCGCCCTACGGGCATGGCCGAGTTTGACGGCGTGAAGCTCAACGTCGTGGCCGACGGGGAATACATTCCCAAGGACGTGCGTGTGCGCGTGGACCATGTGGAGGGCGCGCGCGTGGTGGTGCGCAGGCTGCCCGCCGCGCAGTAGCGGCAAGGACGCACCGGGCGCCGGTGCGCTGAAATAGAAGGAGGAATGATGATGTCTACCTATTATGTCGAAGAAGCGGCCAGAATGTCCGAAAGCCCCCTTGGCACGCTGCTGTGGATCGGTCTGGCGATCCTGGTGGCCGTTATTCTGGTCATCGTGTTTTTGCGCTTCGTGCCGCTGGGCCTGTGGATTACCTCGCTGGCGGCGGGCGTGCATATCAGCATCGGCTCCCTGGTGGGCATGCGGCTTCGCCGCATCCAGCCCAAGCGCCTAGTCGAGCCCCTCATCAAGGCGCGAAAGGCAGGCCTTGACGTGACCCTGTCCAAGCTGGAGACGCATTTCCTCGCCGGCGGCAATGTCGATCGGGTCATCAACGCCCTCATCGCCGCCCAGCGCTCCAACATCGAAATGCCCTTTGAGAAGGCCTCCGCCATCGACCTGGCCGGCCGCGACGTATTGCAGGCCGTGCAGATGAGCGTGACCCCCAAGGTGATCGAAACGCCCGTGGTCGCCGCCATCGCCAAGGACGGCATCGAGCTTCGCGCCAAGGCCCGCGTGACGGTCCGCACCAACATCGAGCGCCTGGTGGGCGGCGCGGGAGAGGAAACCATCATCGCCCGCGTGGGCGAGGGCATCGTGACCACCGTGGGTTCCAGCGAAACGCACAAGCAGGTGCTGGAAAACCCCGACCTCATCAGCCGCACGGTGCTTAACAAGGGCCTGGACGCGGGCACGGCGTATGAGATCCTCTCCATCGACATCGCCGATGTGGACGTGGGCCGCAACGTCGGCGCCCAGCTCCAGATGGACCAGGCCGAGGCGGACCGCCGCATCGCGCAGGCGCGCGCCGAGGAGCGCCGCGCCATGGCCGTGGCGCGCGAGCAGGAGATGAAGGCGTCCGTGCAGGAGATGCGCGCCCGCGTGGTCGAGGCTGAGGCCGAGGTGCCCAAGGCCATGGCCGCTGCGCTGCGCGAGGGCAAGCTGGGCGTGATGGACTATTACCAGATGAAGAACGTGGAGGCCGACACCACCATGCGCGAGAGCATCGCCAAGGTGAGCGCGCCCCCCGTCAACCCCGAGAACAAGAAGTGACGCTTGCCGCGCCGAGGGAGGTGGACGGATGGACAGCATCCTGGCGCTGCTGGTCGTGCTGTGGATCTTCGGGTCGCTCGTGAAGGCGTCCAAGGGCAAGAGCGTGGCAAAGAAGCAGTCCGTGCATCGGACGGTCAGGCCGGAGGAGACGCCGCCTCCGGCCCCGCCCTCCGGGCGGGCGGCGGCCGCTGCTGACAGAAAAAAGAAGCCGGCGGCATCCCGGGCCCAAGCCCCCGCCGTATCCGCGGAGGGGCGCGA
This sequence comes from uncultured Eubacteriales bacterium, assembly GCA_944333375.1. The sequence goes on along the minus strand of CALVKX010000077.1, from coordinate 351 downwards.
CACCTGCGATCCCTCGCTGGGGCATGATCCCCGGAGGGCGGTTCCCTACGGCGGCAGCCTGGGCGCCGTATCCGCGGAAGGGCGCGACACCTGCGACCCCTCGCTGGGGCATGAGCGCCGCTCTGTGGAGCCGGCGGATGACGCCTATGCGCTGGACGAGGGACTCGTGCCCGAGCTGGACGCTCAGACGCTGATTCAGGGCATCGTCATGAGCGAGATTCTCAAGCGCCCGTACGAACGCAAATGGGGCAGGCGGTAACGCCGCCCCTTTTTTGAAAGACCTGCTAACAAAAGTCAAGTAGAAATTTCAGATTTGGGGGGAGCGGCAAAAAGACAACACAAAATCAAGCC
>CALVKX010000076.1 GCA_944333375.1 uncultured Eubacteriales bacterium | reverse complement strand
TCGCAGACCCAGATCTTCTCCGGCATGCTGTGGCAGTTCAGCGATACCCTCGGCACCACGTACCAATATCTGCCCTTCGATTATTTCCTCCGCTGCAACATGATTTTCATGGCGGCGGCTTCGGCGCTGCTTTGCGCGCTGAGCGTCTATTGCATGCGCGTGCGCCGCAAGAAGGGCCCGAAAGGAAGCAGATGAACATGAAAGAGCTGGAAAGGGCGCTTGGGCCCGTCAAACGCCGCATGCGGCTGCAACGGACTTTTGTCTGGTGCATGTACGGCCTCTTTGCGGCGGCCGTGTGCGTCGTGCTTTTGCGCGCGGCATCGTTTCTGTGGATATTTCCCACGGCTTTTCTCTGGAGCATGGCGGCGTTGATCGTCCTGCCTTCGCTGTTTGCGTTGGTTTCCTGGCTGTGGCCCATCACCTCCATGGACGCGGCGCGGCAGGCTGACGCGCTGGGGCTGATGGCCCGTGCGCAGACCGCCGTAATGCTCGGCGGGTGCGAGACCGACATGGCGCGCCTGCAGCGGCGGGATGCGCTCAACAGCCTCAAAACCCTTCAGCCGGCCCGTCAGATGGCCCTGCGCCCGCCGCGGCTGGCGTGGATAGGGACGCTGGCGTGCGCGGTGCTCGTGGGCATCAGCTTTCTGATCCCCAATCCGCAGACGGAGCGGATGGAGCAGCAGGCGATATTCCATGCCGAGATGATGGAGCAGGCGCAGAAGGTGGACGAGGGGACGACGGCGCTGGACGCGGACGCTGCCGAGACGCCGGAGCTCAGGAGACTTTTGGGCGAATTGTCGGTCGAGCTGCGCCATGCGCAGAGCGTGCGCGACGCGCTGACCGCCGTGGACACCACCGAGAGAAAGGTGGAGAGCCTGACGGCGCGCACGGCCCGGGACGCGCTGGACGCCATGCGCGCGGCGGGACTTGATGCGCTGGCGCAGGCGCTGGAAGATGGCGACCAGCAGGCGGCCCGGGCCGCCCTGGAGGCCGCGCGGGACGGGGAGGCGGGCCAGGCCGCGCTCGCGGACGCGGCGGCCAAGGCCTCCGACGGCACGGCGGTGCAGCAGTTGGAGGCGGCGGCGCAGGCCATGGCCTCAGGCAGCGCCGACGAGGCGCTTTCCGCCCTTGCCAGCGCCGCCTCCGGCCAGACCGCCGCCAGCGCGCAGGCCCTGGCGCTGACCGGCATGGTCCGCGGCGCGGCGGCGCGCACGGGCGCGCAGGGTACGGCAGATACGCAGAGCTCGGCGGGAATGACGCTGGCCCGGGGCGCCGGACAGGGCGCCGGGGAACGGCAGGGCGCGGGCATGACCGGCGGAGGAGCCGGGCTCGGCTCCTCCGACAAAGACGGCGGCACAGGCGCGGCCGGAGCACAGGCCCCGGCCACGCAGGGCGCTGCGGCTCCCGAGAAAAAGACGGCCGAATACGAAGCCATCTACGATCCCACGCGATTGGGCGGCTCAGGGGAAACACATAGCGAGCGCGGACAGATGGGGGAGGGGGAGGTCCTGGAGGCTGAGGCCGGCACGGGCGCCGGCAGCCTGGAGGGCAGCGTTCCCTACCGTCAGGCGCTCCCGGAATACCGCGAGGCAGCCGTGGACGCGGCGCAGGACGGAAATCTGCCCGCCTACGCCCGCCGGTGGGTGGAAGCCTACTTCGACGCACTCGCACAATGACAGGAGGAATGGAGCGCATGATCCCACAGGAGAAGATCGAGTCCTTTTTTGAGACGGTAAAAGCCATCAAAGCCGAGATCGCCAGGGAGATCATCGGTCAGGAGCGCGTGGTGGACCAGCTTCTCACCGCGCTTGTCGCGGGCGGCAACGTGCTTTTGGAGGGCGTGCCGGGGCTGGGCAAGACGCGGCTGGTGCGCACGCTGTCGGATGTGTTTGACCTGCCTTTCAGCCGCATCCAGTTCACCCCCGACCTCATGCCCGCCGACATCACCGGCACCAACATCATCGTCAAAACCGACGCGGGCAACGAGTTCCGCTTTCGCGAGGGACCGCTGTTCGCCTCGATCGTGCTGGCCGACGAGATCAACCGCGCCACCCCCAAGACCCAGGCGGCGCTTCTGGAGGCCATGCAGGAGCACTCCGTGACGGTGGCGGGCGAGACGCACAGGCTCAAAGAGCCCTATTTCGTGCTCGCCACCCAAAACCCCATGGAGCAGGAAGGCACCTATCCGCTCCCGGAAGCGCAGCTCGACCGCTTTATGCTCAAGATTCTGGTGGACTTCCCCAGCCTGGAGGAGCTTGCCGAAATCGTGGGCCTGACCACCGTTCCCCAGACGTCGCACGCCCGGCGCGTGGCGGATGCCGAAACGCTCATGAGCCTTCGCGCGGTGGCGCAGGAGGTGCCCGTGGCCCAGGCCGTGCGGGATTTTGCGCTGCGGCTGGTCCTGGCCACGCATCCCGAGATGGAAGGAAGCCCCGAGCTTGTCCGGCGCTGTGTGCGCTTTGGCGCAAGCCCCCGCGCGGCCCAGGCGCTGATTGCGACCTCGCGGGCCAGGGCGCTGATGAACGGGCGCTACAACGTGGCCTTTGAGGACATCGAGGCCGTGGCGCCCGCGTGCCTGCGGCACCGCATCGCCCTCAGCTTTGAGGGAATGGCGCAGGGCGAGACGGTCGAGGGCGTGATCGCCTCACTGCTCAAACAGCTTCCGCGCAGCTGAGGCGGGGAAGGGAAGCGGCGATGCTGAGCGATACGTTTTTGAGGCGGCTGGACGCGCTGGCGCTGCGCATGCGTCATCCGGCCGCCGGAGGCGCCGGGGGGCTGAGGCGCTCCCGCGCGCTGGGCGCGAGCGTGGAGTTTTCGGACTTTCGCCAGTATGCGCCCGGGGACGACATCCGGCGCGTGGACTGGAACGCCTATGCGCGCTTTGAACGGCTGTTCCTCAAGCTTTTCATGGAGGAGCAGGAGCAGCGCGTGCATCTGATCGTGGACGCGAGCGCCTCCATGGATTTTGGAAAATGGGAGCCTGCGCGCCAGCTTGCGCAGACGCTGGGCTATCTGTGCCTGTGCGGCGGCGACAGCGTGACGGTTTTGGTCCTGGGCGAAGATGGGGAGCGCCATACGCGGCCCCTTCGCGGACGGCACAGCTATCCCGAGCTTTCGGCATTTTTGGAGGCGGTTCGGCCCGGGGGGCGCGCCTTGATTGAAACGGCTGTGCCATCTCTCGGACTTATGGGCGGCAGGGGCGCCAGCGTGCTCATCAGCGACCTGATGGACGGCTATGAGCAGGCGGTGCTGTCCCTGATCTACCGAAAGCAGGAAACCAGCGTTTTGCAGATTCTCAGCCCCGAGGAGTGGGAGCCGCAGATCGAGGATGCGTCAGAGCTGTATGACAGCGAAACGGGCGAACGCTTTCTCACATCGGGAGGGTATGACGCGCTCAAACGCTACCGGGAGACCGTCCGCGCTTTTGTCGGAGACGCTGCCGCTTTTTGTCATGCCCATGCCGCCTGTCACAGCCTGATTGTCCCGGAAAATCCGTTTGAAGATCAGCTTATCCGCGCACTCAGCGCGGCCGGGCTGATCGCCTGAACAACCGACGAGGGGAGCAACGTCATGGAATGGCTGAATCCCGCCGGCGCATGGGCGCTGTTGGGCCTGATCCCGGTGATTGCGCTCTATATTCTCAGGCGCAGGGCGCGGCGCGTACCTGTGCCCAGCCTGCTTCTATGGAAAAAGATGGAGGAACGTACCCGGCAGAGCCGGCCTTTTCAGCGCCTGCGCAGTCAGCTTCTTTTATGGCTTCAGCTGCTGATGGTGGCGCTGTTTGCGCTGGCGCTCATGCGGCCGGTCAGCGCGGGGGGCGCCCGGGGAGAGAGCCTGTTCATTTTTGATCTGTCAGCGAGCATGCAGACGGTGGACGGTATCGGCCGTTCCCGGCTGGACGAGGCCAGGGAACGGGCGCTGGAGATTCTGGACGGCATGCGGGACGGGGACGCGGTGACGGTGCTCGCCGCCGGCAGTGCGCTCACGCCGCTGGTGTCCAGCAGCACGGATCATGCGCTGGCCCGGCGCGCCATGGAGAACATGAAGGCCGGAAACGGCGGCGCGGACCTCTCGGGGGCGCTGTCGCTGGCCGCGGCGATGCTCAGGGAGAGCCCTTCTCTGCGCGTGTACGTGTTTTCCGACAGTGAGGTGGAGCTGCCTCAGGGGATGGCGCGCATCGCGGCGGGAGAGGGGACCGCGAACGTCAGCCTTCTGGGCCTGAGCCTCCAGACGGAGGAGAATACGGCTTTTGCGCGTGTCGTGAGCTGGGGCGGGGATGTGGAAGCGACGGTGGAGTGCTATGTGGAGGGCGCGCTGTGCGACGTGCGCACCGTCGCGCTGAAGGCCGGGGAGAGCCAGGGCGTGCTTTTGAGCGTCCCCGCGGGCACGCGGAGCGCGATGGCCCGCGTCTCGCCGGGCGGTGCGCTCGCCGCCGATGACGCGCGCTGGGCCGTGAGCGGCAACCAGCGGCAGTATACGGCGCTGCTGGTCACGGAGGGCAATGTGTTTCTGGAGCAGGCCATCAGGCTCCGGCCGGAAATCACGCTGGTGCTGGCGGACCCTCAGGACGTCCAGGCCGCCTCGGACTGCGATCTGTATATCTACGACGGCGTGCTTCCACAGGAGCTTCCCAGGACGGGTGCCGTCTGGGCGATCAATCCCCCGGATGGGGTCGCGGGCATCACGCCCCTGCCCGACGGGGAAACAGCCGGATTTCTGCGCGTGGGCGCAGGGGAGGAGGCGCAGGCGATTTGCGAAAACCTGCTGCTCACGGATGTCGCCATCCGCTCTTTCCGGCCGCTGGAGGGCGGCGTGCCGGTGCTTACATCCCAGGGCGGGGCGCTGCTTTCGGTCAATCCCGAAAGGCGGGTGGCCGTTTTGGGCTTTGACCTGCACGAGAGCAACCTGCCTTTGAAGGCGGACTTCCCCGTGCTGACCCAAAACCTGCTCGCCTGGCTGCTGCCGGACGCGGACGCTTCCGTCGAGGGCGTTTCCTGCGGCGAGAGCGTCTCGTTCACCCTGGACGCGCGCACGGTATCGGCCCGGGTGGAAACGCCTTCCGGGCGGGTGGTCACGCTGGAGAACGCGGCGTTTTCAGAGACGGACGAGATCGGGATCTACCGCCTGAGGGAGACGCTGGAGGACGGCGGGGAGCGCGTGACGGCGTTTGCGCTGCACATTCCGCAGGCGGAGTGCGACACCCTCACCGTGCCCGCCTCCGTGCAGGGCGAGGCGGCGCAGAATGAGGCGGGCTACCGTGAGTGGACGCTGTGGATCGTGCTTGCGCTCTTTGCGCTGATGCTCGTGGAATGGGGGGTGAGCCGGCGTGGGACTTGAGTTTGAGGCGCTTTGGGCGCTTATGCTTTTGCCGGTGGGCCTGGCCGCCGTTTGGCTCATCGACCGGCGCTATTGCGTGCGCCGGGCATCGCTTCGCCGGCGGGTCACGCTGGGCGTGCGGCTGCTTCTGTGCGCCGTGCTGGCGCTGGCCGCCGCCGCGCCCTCGGTGCCGGGCGTCTCAGGCGCGGCGCAGCGCTGGGTGGTGCTTGACATGTCCGATTCCACCCGCCAGGCGCAGGACGGCGCGCAGGCGGTGACCGCCCGCGCCCTTGCGGACCTGCCCAAGGGGCAGCAGGCGGGCGTGATCGCCTTTGGAGCCGACGCCATGGTGGACGTGCCGGCCGTCGCTGCGCCCGTGTTCACGGGCGTCAACGCGGGGGTAGACCGCTCGGGAAGCGACCTGGACGCCGCGCTTCGCCTGGCGGCGGCGCTGATGCCTTCCGGGGGCAGCGGCGGCGTGACCGTGCTCAGCGACGGAAAGGCCGCGCTGTCCGACGCGACAATTGAAATGCTGGCGGCCGCGGGCATACGCGCGGACGTGCTGCCGCTGGAGGGCGGAAGCGGCCCGGACGCGCAGGTCAGCGAGCTGACGGTCCCTTCCGAAGTTTATGAGGGGCAGAACGTCCCTCTGCGCGTGCTGATTGACGCGAACGCGGACATGACGGCCACGCTGGTGCTGTATCAGAACGGCGAGCCCACCGACACGCGCGAGGTGGCGCTCAAGGAGGGCGAGAACCGCTTCGCCTTCACCGTCGCGGCGCAGAAGGCCGGCGGGATCATCTGCGAGGCGCGGCTGGTCAGCGCTCAGGATACGCTCAGCCAGAACAACCGCCTCAGCGCCTATACGCGCGTGCTTGGCACGCCGGCGGTGCTGGTGGTGGAGGAGGGCGGGACGGCCGGCGCGCTGTTCTCGGCGGCCGGGATGCGCGTGGAAAAGCTGTCCCCCGCACAGATGCCCTCCGGCGCGGAGGGCTATCTGCCCTATGACGCCATCGTCCTCAACAACATCGACTACGACGCCGCCGCGCCCAAACAGTGGCAGGCGCTCGATCAGGCCGTCCGCACGCTGGGGCGCGGCCTTCTGGTGCTGGGCGGCGACGAAAGCTACGCTTTGGGCGGCTACCGGGGTACGCTTCTGGAGGAGCTGCTGCCCGTGACCATCGACGTGCGCGACAGGCAGCGCATGCCGTCCTTGTCGCTGGTGATCTGCATCGACAAGTCGGGCAGCATGACCGCCGGGCAGTTCGGTACCACCCGCATCGAGGTGGCCAAGGAGGCCGCCATGAGCGCCACGGAGGTGCTCGGTCCGCATGACAACATAGGCGTCATCGGCTTTGACGACACGGCCAAATGGGTCGTTCCCTTTCAGGACGTCCAAAATCTTTCAGATATTCAGAGCATGATCGGCACTTTGCGCGCGGACGGCGGAACCGCGTTCTACTCGGCGCTGGACGAGGCATACCGTGCGCTTTCGGCGGCGCAGACGCCCCAGAAGCACGTCATCTTCCTGTCCGACGGGCAGCCTGCCGACGCCGGCTTTGAGGAAATCGTCCTGGCCATGCGCAAGTCCGGCATCACGCTGACCACCGTGGCCGTGGGCGGCGATGCAAACGCCACGCTCATGCAGCTGCTTTCCACGCTGGGCGGCGGACGCGCCTATGAGGTAGGGGAGTTTGACAACATTCCCAAAATCTTTACCAAGGAAACCATGCTCGTCAGCGACAGCTACGTGAAAAACCGCACCTTTACCCCCGTGATCCTGGAAAGCGAGGCGATGGCGGGGTTTCAGGGCCTGCCCCAGGTGGACGGCTATCTGTGCACCGCGGAAAAGCCCACCGCCACCGTCACCCTGACCAGCGATACCGATGAGCCGCTCCTGGCCTGGTGGAACGCGGGCGCCGGCAGGGTCGCTGCCTGGACCAGCGACGTGGAGGGCGGCTGGACGGGCGCCTTCATGGCCTGGACCGACGCGCCGCGCTTCTTCGGCGGGGTGCTCAGCCGACTGCTTCCCGGCGCCACGCGGGAGGGACAGTTGGAAACGCAGGTCGGGGACGGGACGGTTCGCATCCGCTATGCGCTCCAGGGGCAGGAGGCGTCCGGCACGGCGGAGGCGACGGTCGCCCTGCCCGACGGCACGCAGCGGACCCTCCGGCTGGACGAGACCGCCCCGGGCCTTTATGAGGGCGTTCTGGAGGCGGCGCAGGAGGGCGCTTATGCCGTTCGCGTGTCCTACACGGGCAGCGACGGCACGGCGCACACCCAGGAGGGCGGCGCGGTGCGCGGATTCTCGCAGGAGTATGATTTGCGCCTGGAAGGCGGCCAAAGCCTGGAAAATCTTGCGGCGCGCACAGGCGGCCGCGTGCTGACGGGCGAGACGGGCTTCTGGGACACCCCCGTTTCACCGGCGCGCGGGCGGCTTAAGCTGCAAATTCCGCTGCTGGTGCTCGCGCTGATGCTGCTTCTGCTGGACGCGGCGTTTCGCAGGCTGCCGTGGGAGGAGGCGCTGGCGGCGCTTGCGCGGCGCCAGGGCGAGGAAAAGGAGGAGAAAAAGGCGCAGAGCCCGCCTCCCAAGGGCCCGGACCGCACGCAAAGCCAGGCCGCGCAGGACACGGCCAGCGCCCTTTTGGCCGCCAAGCGGGCGCGCAGGCAAAAATAATGCGAAATCTCATCGTTTTCTCATAAAGCTCTTTGAAAATCCTCAAGACATTCCGGCGCAAATTGTGGTAAGATGACATCGTTCCCGGGAGCGTGTTGCGATGCCGAGGCTCCCGGAGAAACGAGCACAAGGAGGCTGGAAGCATGTCAAAATATACCTTTGAGGACATCGAAATCCTCAGGCAAAAAAGCGGCATCTCCTATGAGGAGGCCGTCAATCTCCTGGAGTACCACAACGGAAGCCTGGCCCGCGCGCTGGTGGATCTGGAGAAGAACGGCCGGCTGAAAACCGGGAAGCCGTCCGGGGACGAGCACAAAAACATCAAGGGCGCCTTCAACTTTCTCTACCGCCTCAGGCTCAAGGTCCGAAAGGACGAGGCCGTGGTCGTCAACCTCAGCTCGCTGTTTGTGATCCTGGCGCTGATTACCGCGCCGCACCTGGTCATCATCGGCCTGATCGTATGCCTGGTCCTGGGCTACCGCATCAACATCGACCGAAACAGCCGCGAGTTTTCTTCCGACACCTTTGACAGCATGGTCAAAAATGCGAAGGACAACGTCCAGCATACCGTGTCCAGCTTCGCCCAGCAGTTTTCCCAGGGCGCGGGCACGGAGAA
>CALVKX010000075.1 GCA_944333375.1 uncultured Eubacteriales bacterium | reverse complement strand
CGATCTCGACCGCGCCTACTGCGGCCACATGGAGCCCGGCTGCGAGGTCCTCTATCTGGTCGAGGTCAGCATTTTGGAATTGCAGGATGCCGATTATGTCCGCCGTACGGACGATCACGGGATCACCTTTATCGACAGGCGGTGAGCGGTATGCGCATCGGCTGCGCAGCCAGGGCGCAGGATGCCGGCGTGATTGCCTCCTGCGGCTATGATTATCTGGAATTGCCCGGGAGATGGGCGGCGGCGCAGCCGCCGTCCCAGCTGCGGGCGCTCGCCCGGCATCTGGAAGCGCTGGGCCTGCCCTGCGAGGGGCTGAACGCCTATTGTCCCCCCGAGGTGGTCATCGTCGGCGAGGGCTTTGATCTTGCCAAAGCCACGGAATACGCCCGGCGCTGCGCCGGGGCGGGGGCGGAGCTGGGGGTCCGCCTCGTGGGAATCGGCAGCCCGCTTTCCCGGAAGGTTGCACCCGGCTATGACAAAAAAGCCGCTTTTTCTCAAATGTCAGATTTCTTCGACGCGACGGCCGAAGTCTTTCGAACCTATGGAATGATGGTTGGAATCGAGCCATTGGGCATATGCTATACCTGTGTGCTCAACACGCCACAGGAGGCACGGGACATCGTTGAAAGCTGTCATGCGGACAACCTGGGTCTGGTGATCGACTTTTACAACCTCAGGCAAAACGGTGATGGCGACATACCGCTAACGCCCTTTTTACCTCTCACCATTCACGCGCACATCTCCGGCGACGCGGGTAGCCCCTTGAAGCGCTGGTTCCTTCCAAAGGACGCCGGCCCGGAGCTTGAGCGTGTGCGGCGCCTGCTGGAAGGCGGTTATCAGGGCCGGCTTTCCGTGGAGGTTGATCTGCCCGTCGAGGAGCAGGCGGCGCGCCGGACCCTGGCGCTTCTGCGGTCCATCTGATGACCACTGATTAAAAGGAGGAAACGAAAACATGCGCTTTGACAACAAAACCATCGTCGTCACAGGGGCCGCCCAGGGAATCGGGCGCGCGATCGCCGGGCGCTTCGCTGCCGAAGGCGCCGCGCATGTGGCCCTGCTGGACATCCGGGCCCAGGATGCATGCGCGGCGGCAGAGCTGATCGATCCAAGCGGCCGCGTGGCGGCAGGATATGCCTGCGACGTCTCGAATTACACTCAGGTACAGGAGGTTTTCTCCCGGATAGCGGCACAGCACGGGGATATCAGCATCCTGGTCAACAACGCCGGCATCACCCGGGACGCGATGTTTCACAAGATGAGCGAAGCACAGTGGGATGACGTGATCTGCGTCAACCTCAAAAGCATGTTCAACTGCTGTCAGGCGGTCGTGCCTTCCATGCGCGCAAACAAATACGGAAAAATCGTCAACCTCGCCTCCGTTTCCGCCTTTGGCAACCTCGGGCAGACCAACTACGGCGCCTCCAAGGGCGGCGTCATCGGCTTCACCAAATGCCTGGCGCGCGATCTGGCCCGCAGCCAGTGCAACGTCAACTGCATCGCGCCCAGCTACATCGACACGCCGATGCTCCAGGCGGTTCCGCCCGAAACCATGCAGCGCTTTTTGCAGGCCATACCGCTGGGCCGCCTGGGAACCCCCGAGGAGCTTGCGGGCGCCGTCGCGTTCCTGGCCTCCGATGACGCCAGCTTCATCACCGGGGAATGTCTGGTCGTCTCCGGCGGCTCCTATATGTGATGTCAGGAGGGTTTTGCATGAAAATTGCCATGGGCAGCGACCATATGGGCTTTGAGCTCAAGAGAAAGCTGATCCCGCTTTTGGAGGCAAAGGGCTACTGCGTTGAGGACTTTGGCTCCCACGACCCCAATCCCGTCGATTTTCCCGACATCGCCGCGCCGGTGTGCAAAAGCATCCTCTCCGGGGACTGCCAGCGCGGGGTGATGGTCTGCGGCAGCGGCGTGGGCGCGGCGATCGCCTGCAACAAGGTTCCCGGCATCCGGGCGTGCGTATGCCATGACATCTATACCGCCCACCAGTGCGTGGAGCACGACGATGTACAGATCATCGCCCTGGGCGCAGAAATCGTGGGACACACGGTGGCGCTCGAGCTCATCACCCGCTTTTTGACCTCCGAGTTTTCAACGTCGCCCGAATTCCGGCGGCGCGTGGAAAAGCTGCAACTGCTGGATGCAACCATGAAAGGGTGAGGCGCATGCCTGAGGGCAGCCTGCTTTCGGAAATACCCGGCTATTTTGTCGGCCGGCCCCAGTGCGAGCTCATCGAAGCCGCCTATGTGCCCGACCGCCATCTTCATAAGGTTGTCGAATGTGCCTTTGTAAGGCAGGGCGAGCTGACGGTTCGTGTCGACGATCATGTGTTTCGGCTGCACAAAGGCGAGTTTCTGCTCATTCCCGGGAACGTCATGCACGAATACCAGCGCAAGGGCATTGACGATCACGTCGTCAAACTCAAGTTCATGCAGGAATGGATGATGCCCCCATTTTTCGCAGACGATGAAAAAGAAGCCTTCCAAGCGCTCTTTGGCTATGCCTTTCGCACCGCGCCCGACCCTGCCGTAACAGCGCTGATTGACAGCATGCTGGCGGTGTCGGGCGCCTCCAAATATGAGGACCACGTCCTTTTTGCCAAAATATCGGAGCTTATCGCGCTGTTTCTCTCCCGTCCCGCGATCATCATTGAAAAAATCAAAGCCAACCTCCAGCATCCCCGCTACCTCGAGCCCATGCTGGCCTACATTCATGACAATTCCCACCTGCGCCTGACGCTGCCCATGCTGGCCCGCCACATCGGCATCACGGAAAGCTATTGCAGCAAGTACATCAAGCAGCATACGGGGCTGTCGTTCGTGGAATACCTCAACGCCGTGCGCATCAACAACGCGCAGCGCATGCTGATCTACTCGGACATGAGCATCAGCGAAACCATGGAAAAATCCGGCTTTTCCAGCGTCCAGACCTTCAACCGCGTATTCAAGCAGCAAACCGGCCGCACCCCGCTGGAATACCGCAAATGCAAGCGCCGAGACGCCGAAAACGCCGCCTTTGCAAGGAGATGTGATTAAATGTTGCCCAGTCAGGAGATACGAAGCATTGCCCCGGAGATGGACCCGCTGCGCATCGGCATGGGCTGGAGCGTAGCGGACCTCTCAAAAGCCCAGATCATCGTAGAAAGCACCTTTGGAGACAGCCATCCCGGAAGCGCGCACCTTGACGCGCTCACCCGGGCGACCTCCTCCTCCGTTTCCCAGGCCGGCGGAAAGGCGGCGCGCTACTTTGTCACCGACATCTGCGACGGCATGGCCCAGGGGCACGACGGCATCAATTACTCCCTGGCGCAGCGCGACATGATCGCCAACATGATCGAGATTCACTGCAAGGCGACCACCTTTGATGGCGGCGTATTCATTGCAAGCTGCGACAAGGGTCTGCCCGCGCACCTGATGGCCATCGGCCGCGTGGACATTCCCTCCGTGGTGGTGACGGGCGGCGTGATGAACGCCGGCCCGGACCTGCTGACGCTGGAGATGCTGGGCGGGTACAGCGCCATGTACAAGCGCGGCGAGATCACCCAAAGCCAGCTGGACTTCTACAAGCACAACGCCTGTCCAAGCTGCGGCGCCTGCGGCTTCATGGGGACGGCGTGCACCATGCAGGTCATGGCCGAGAGCCTGGGACTGATGCTGCCCGGCACGGCGCTTCTTCCCGCTGCCTCTCCCCTGCTTGAACAGGCGGCCGCGGACGCAGGCCGGGCGGTCATGCATCTGGTGGACAAGCGCCTGACGGCCCGACGCATCGTCACCATGGACAGCTTTGAAAACGCCATTGTGATACACGCCGCCATCGCCGGGTCCACCAACGCCCTGCTGCACCTTCCCGCCATCGCGCATGAGTTCGGGCTGGAGATCGACGGAGAGACCTTCGACCGTATTCACCGCCATGCCGCCTATCTCCTTGACGTGCGGCCGTCGGGCAAGTGGCCGGCCTCGCTGGTCTATGAAGCCGGCGGAGTCCCGCGCATCATGATGGAGCTGCGCGACAGGCTCCATCTGGACGCGCTGACCGTCACCGGCAGGACGCTTGGCGAGAACCTGGAGGAGCTCGAGCGGCAGGGGTGGTTTGAGCGCTCCTCGCCCGTGCTTGAGAAGCTGGGCATTTCCTGGAAGGACGTCATTCACCCCCGCTCCAACCCCATCAGTCAAAACGGGACGCTCTGCGTCCTGCACGGCAACCTCGCCCCCGGCGGCGCGGTCATCAAGCACAGCGCCGTTCCCAGGGAGATGTTCCATGCCGTCCTCCGCGCCCGTCCCTTCGACTGCGAGGAGGACGCCATCGCGGCGGTCATCCGGGGCGATATCAAGCCCGGCGACGCCGTCCTCATCCGCTATGAGGGCCCCAAGGGAAGCGGGATGCCGGAGATGTTTTACACCACCGAGGCGATCTCCTCCCATCCCGTGCTCGCCCGCTCCATCGCCCTGATAACGGACGGCCGCTTCTCGGGCGCCTCCAGAGGGCCGGCCGTGGGGCATGTAAGCCCGGAGGCCTTTGACGGCGGCCCCATCGCGCTGGTCCAGAACGGCGATCTGATTGAGCTGGACATCGCCGCCCGCCGGCTTGCCATCATAGGAATCGCCGGCGAGCGCAGGTCCGAGGCGGAAATCGAGGACATCCTGGCCCAGCGCAGGCGTTCCTGGACGCCCCGGGCGCCCAAATACACCTCCGGGGTGCTCAAGCAGTTCACCCGCTCCGCCGTGGCGCCCATGCAGGGCGGCTACATGGACTGAATTTCCCCCTCACAGGGCAAAGAGCGTGATCTCCGTCGGATAGGTCGCCGGGCTTTTGTAGCGCAGGTAGAAGCGGTAGTCGGCCGAGAGGTCGTGGATCATGCGCGGGATCTTCCACAGGTCCTCGTTGTTGTGGTAGACGGAGATCAAAAGCCTGGGGTGGTCGCGCAGGATGTGGTTGCGGGCCCCGGCGAGGGCGCGCTGCTCAAAGCCCTCGATGTCGGCCTTGATGAGCGTGACGGGCTCCTGGATGTCCTCGTCCAGGGTCGTGACCTCGATTTCGTCCCCCTCCGCCAGGGTGTTGGCCGAGGAGCTGGCGGCGTTGGCGGATATGGCCATGCGCCCCCGCGCGTCCCCCACGCCCTTGAGGCGCAGCTCGACATCCCGCAGGCCCTGAAGATTGCGCCGGAGGATCTCAAAGGTCTCCGGCGTGATTTCGTAGCAGTAGATGCGCCGGTAGCAGTCCGCCCCGAAGTGCTCCAGATAGGAAAGGACCGTGTCCCCCGTGTAGGCGCCCAGGTCCACGATGACCTCGTCCTTTGTGCATCTGAGCAGGTCGAGGTCAAAGTAGCTCTCAAAGAGGTATTCCCGGGCCTGGGAGGCGGTGGCGAAGTCGTAGCGGTACCAGTTGCTCAGGATCGCGTAGAGCGTCTTTTTGGAACGGTAGTCCGCAAGGCGCTCATACAGCCACACAAAATCCCCGATATGCTCGCAGAGGGCCCTTTGCTTGAGCTCAATCTCCTCGTACACCCCGTTGTCCGGGTCCAGCCTGCCCCAGTAGCCGTACTCGTTAAAGAAACTGGCCAAAATCCTTCGGGTCGCCTCCGGCACGGCGTCAAAGGCCCTTCGGATGCGATGATAGACCTCTTTTTCGTCCAGGCCGGCGATCTCCTCCGTCAGCTCGAAAAACCTTCTGTCAATGATATTCATCCAAACACCCCCGCCTGAGTCTATGCGCGGGGGTGCAAAAGGGTGCCTGTCGCCGCCCCGGCGCGGGCTTTTTTTGACCGGCCGGATCTATTTCCAAAAGCGACTGCAATTATGCTTTTTTTCGTGTCAGGAAAGCTCCGACGATCGCTCCGAGGAAGACGGCCGGAGCCGCTCTGACGAACAGCCATTCCAATGCGTGAAAGCCGGTTCCCGTCACCGCGGTTTCAGGCTCGCCGAAGTCCCAGCCCAGGTAGGGGCTTCCCGCTGCGGCCAGCGCCGCAAACACGATCGCGATGGCCGCGCACAGCGCGATCAGAATCCAGTGAAGGGCCTTTCGCCGCCTTGCTTTTTCCCGGGCGAAACGGAGGTTGATTTCCTCCAGCTTTTCGCAGATCGCCCTGAGGCCGTCTTCCCCCGGCTCGGCCATCGTTTCCCCAAGCAACGCGCTCACGGGTGTTTCCAATGCTTCCGACAGGGCGATCAGCAGATCGGCATCGGGGACGGACAAGCCTTTCTCCCATTTGGATATGGTTTGCCTCACCACGTTGAGCCTGATTGCAAGCGCTTCCTGCGAAAGCCCTTTGGACTTTCTGACCGCTCGGATGTTCTCGTTGAGCATTGCAGATAACCACCTTTCTTTCACTTGCTGCCGCCGTCCTCATTGTATGGGAGAGGGGCCGTTGCCGCAAGCAACGGATCGTAACATCCGTCCGCAACGGGTTTTCCCGGCAAAAAAGGGCGGTGTCCGTCGCTTCGGACATCGCCCCGAATTCTTCTTTGGTTGGGTTGAACGGTCCTTCCGGACGTTTTGCGCCGCCGCTCAGTAGAGCTTTGCGCCCGCCGGGATGCGGTCGTCCACCATCAGAAGGTGAAGCCTCTCCTGGCCTTCCTCGTGGTGCACCGCCGAAATCAGCATGCCGCAGGAATCGACGCCCATCATCGCCCTCGGCGGAAGGTTGGTGATGGCGATGCAGGTCTTGCCCACCAGCGCCTCCGGCTCATAATACTCGTGAATCCCGCTCAGGATGGTCCGGCTTTCGCCCGTGCCGTCGTCCAGCGTAAATTTGAGCAGCTTTTTGGATTTTGGCACGGCTTCGCAGGCGAGCACCTTGACGGCCCTGAAATCGGACTTTGAGAACGTCTCAAAATCCACAAAGTCCTTGAAGAGAGGCTCGATTTCGACCCTGGAAAAGTCGATCTCCTCCGCCGGGGCCTGCGCATCCTCCGCCGCGGCTTCCTTCGCCCCGGCGCTTCTTGCGTTTCCGTCCTTCAAAGGCTTCATGGTCGGGAACAAAAGCACGTCGCGGATGGAGTCGTTGTCGGTCATGAGCATCACCATGCGGTCGATGCCAAAGCCCAGGCCGCCGGTGGGGGGCATGCCGTATTCGAGGGCGTTGAGGAAGTCCTCGTCCACCTGCGCGGTCGTGATGCCCTGCGCGTGGCGCAGGCGCACCTGCTCCTCGAAGCGGGCCCGCTGGTCGATGGGGTCGTTGAGCTCGCTGAAGGCGTTGCCGAACTCATGGCCGTTGATGAAAAACTCGAAACGCTCGGTGAGGTCGGGGTTATCCTGCCGGCGCTTGGCCAGCGGGGAGATGTCCACGGGATAGTCAGTGACGAAGGTGGGCTGGATGAGCGTGGCCTCCACGTACTCGTCAAACAGCGCCGCCAGGCAGTCGCCGCGCTTGGCGTCCTTCTCCGCGTGCACGCCCATGGCGTCCAGGCAGGCGCGCGCCTCCTCGTCGCTGTGCCAGGCGAAAAAGTCCACGCCGCAGGCGTCCTTGACGGCCTGGGCCATGGTCACGCGGCGCCAGGGGGCCTTGAGCTCGATCATGTGGCCCTGATAGGGCACGCAGGTGGAGCCGCAGACGGTCTGGGCCACGTAGGCGTAGAGCGCCTCGACCATCTCCATCACGTCGTTGTAGTCGGCGTAGGCCTGGTAGGTCTCCACGCTGGTGAATTCGGGGTTGTGGGTAGCGTCCATGCCCTCGTTGCGGAACAGCCTGCCCACCTCATACACCTTTTCAAAGCCGCCCACGATCAGGCGCTTGAGGTACAATTCCGTCTCGATGCGCAAAAACATGTCGATGTCCAGCGCGTTGTGGTGGGTTTTGAAGGTGCGGGCCGCCGCGCCGATCTCCAGCGTGTGCAGAACCGGCGTGTCCACCTCCAGAAAGCCGCGGGCGTTCAAAAAGTCGCGCACGGCGTTGATGATGCGGCTGCGCTTTACGAAGGTGTCGCGCACCTCGGGGTTGACGATCATGTCCACGTAGCGCTGGCGGTAGCGAAGGTCGGGGTCCTTGAGGCCATGGAACTTCTCCGGCAGGACCTTGAGGCTCTTGGAAAGGAGCGTGACCTGCTGCGCATGCACGCTGATCTCGCCCTTCTGGGTGCGAAACACCGTGCCCCTCACGCCGATCACGTCGCCGATGTCCATGTCCTTGAAGGCGGCATAGGCCTCATCGCCCAGGTCGTCGCGGCGCATGTACACCTGCAGGTCGCCCGCCCCGTCCAGAATGTGGGCGAAGCTGGCCTTGCCCATCACGCGCTTGGAGATCATGCGCCCCGCGACGCTGACCTCCCTGCCCTCCAGCGCGTCAAAGCCGCCGAGGATCTCCGCGCTCTGGTGCGTGCGGTCAAAGCGGGTGATGGCATAGGGGTCCTGTCCCGCCTGGCGCAGCCTGCGCAGCTTCTCGCGGCGGATGGTTTCCTGTTCGCTGAGCTGCTGGGGAAGGGCGGCCTGTGTGTCCATGAAAATCTCTCCTTTAGTATGCTTGTGCGTCACCGGCTGATCTCCAGCACCTTGAGCTTCATCACGCCGGCGGGCACCTCCACGTCGACGGTCTCGCCCTTGCGCTTGCCCAGCAGCGCCGCGCCGATGGGGCTTTCGGAGCTGATCTTCATGTTCTTGGGATCGGTCTCGTTGGCGCCCACGATGGTGATGGTCTGGTCGATCTTCATGGTCAGGTTCTTGACCTTGACGGTGTTGCC
>CALVKX010000074.1 GCA_944333375.1 uncultured Eubacteriales bacterium | reverse complement strand
AGGGCTTCCTGGGCGGCCTTGAGGCCGTTGATGTGGTTGGCGGAATAGCCTTCGTTTTCGTCACCGATGCAGATGTAACCGACCTTGATCTCATCCGCGGAAACCGCGGCGCTCGCGGCGCTTACACCAAGGACCAGGCACAGCGCCAGCAGCAGGCTTACGAGCTTCTTCATTGCGTTCCATCCTCCTGTTATCGACATAAAAACCAAAGGGACCTGTTCATCATACACCAGCTTTGACATTTTGTAAAGAAAAAAGGCGAACATTTTTTTATATACTTTTTTGTGCGTTCGGAAAAGTGACGCTTTTGAGCGTCCCTCGACAGACGGCGGCGGGCCTTTGTTGCAAAGTGTGGGAAAAACATGTATAATGAAAAATGGTCCTTTGCATCATGTCTGCCTTTGGGCGAAATGAGGTGAGCAGCGGCCTTGGGCCGTAGCTATGAGCAGCAGGGATAAAATGCTTATCACAGGCGGTCATCCCCTGATGGGTGAGATCACCGTCAGCGGCGGCAAGAATACCGCGGTGGCGGTGATTCCCGCCGTGCTGTTGTGCGACGAGCCGTGCACCATTGAAAACCTGCCGGATATCGACGACGTGCATGCGCTCATCGAGATTCTGGAGAGGCTGGGCGCGTGCACGGAGTATGTGCCGGGGAAATACCTTACGGTGGACCCGCGGGGCGCCGACGGCTTCCGTGTGCCGTTTGCGCTGACCAAGCGGCTGCGCGCCAGCTATTATCTCCTGGGGGCGCTGCTGGGGCGGGGCGGCCGGGCGGAGGTGGCCTATCCCGGCGGCTGCGACATCGGCAGCCGGCCCATCGACCAGCACCTCAAGGGCTTTGCGGCGCTGGGCGCGACGATCGAGGACCGGGGCGGCATGATCTACGCCAGGACGGATCGGCTTTTGGGCGGCGACATCTTCTTTGACATGGTCACGGTCGGCGGGACCATCAACGTCATGCTGGCCGCCGCCAAGGCCGAGGGCACGACTGTCATTTACAACGCGGCCAAGGAGCCGCACATCGTGGATCTGGCCAACTTCCTCAACAGCATGGGCGCGCGCGTCAAGGGCGCGGGCACCGATGTCATCCGCATCCGCGGCATGCAGCATCTGCACAGATGCACCTATACCGTCATCCCCGACCAGATCGAGACGGGCACGCTGATGATCGCCGCCGCCGCCACGCGCGGGGACGTGACCATCCACGGCTGCATCCCCACGCACATGGAGGCGCTGACGGCCAAGCTCCTGGAGATGGGCGTGCGCGTGACGGAGAACGACGACTCCATCCGTGTGCGGCCGCAGGGCGAGCAGCGCGCGGTGAATGTAAAGACCCAGGTGTACCCGGGCTTCCCCACGGACCTGCAGCAGCCCATGACCGCGCTTCTGTGCATGGCCAACGGCACCTCCACGGTCTGTGAGACGATCTTTGAGCAGCGCTTCAAGCACCTGGACGAGCTTCGCCGCATGGGCGCGAGGATCAAGCTGGTGGACCGCACGGTGCTCATCGAGGGCGTGCGCGAGCTCTACGGCGCGCCCGTGACCGTGACGGACCTGCGCGCAGGCGCGGCGCTGGTGGTGGCGGGGCTGATGGCCAAGGGCGTGACGGAGATCTACGAGACGTCCTACATCGACCGCGGCTACGAGCGTATCGAGGAGAAGCTGCGCGCGCTGGGCGCGGAGATCCGCCGCGAGAAGATCTGAGCTCTCGCCCGCGGGGCCGCGCTGATGGGAGGTGACGATCCTGTACGACCTCAAACCCTTCGAGCTGCTGGGCCTCAAGCCGGGAGCGGACGCACAGGATGTGCGCGCCGCCTACCGCCGCATGGTCAAGGCATGCCACCCCGACCAGTTTCAGGACCCCGTGCGCCAGAAGGCTGCGCAGGAACAGCTCCTCCAGCTCAACCTCGCCTATGAGGAGGCGCTCAAACTCGCCTCGCAGCACCGGGTGGGATTTAACCTGATCTCTCAGGAGGAGGCCAAGCATTTTGCCCAGCGCCTGATCGACCAGGGCAACCTGGAAAGCGCGCTCAGGCAGCTCGCCCGCGCCGACGGCAAGGACGCGGACTGGTACTTTTTGCAGGGGAAGATCCTCATGGGCCTGCGCCAATATGAAACGGCGCACCAGAGCTTCCGCGAAGCCGTCCGCCGGGACCCGGACAACCGCAAATATCGCGAGGGGGCGCTGGACGCGGCCCTCGCCATGAAAAAAAGCCGCCCGCTTGCGCAGCGGCTCAAGGATGCGCTGGGGCGCAGATAGGCTTGGAGGCAGGCGATTGCCCGCCTTTTTTTGTTGCGCAAAAACGGCTGCGCCAACCTTCGCGCGGCGTTTCGACATATCCGGGTACTGCCGTGCACTATACTACTTGCATGCCGGACAAAGGGGGGCGCGGCCTGTGGTGCACGCGGAGGCTTACTTTCTGTGGAACACGGTCATGTGCCTGTGCGCGCTGCCGCTGGGCGGCAGGCTGGCGGGCCTTCCCGCGCCGGGACGGGGCGTGCTGGCGGCAGGCGCGGGGCTTGGCGGGGCGCTTGCGCTGTGCGCGCTCGTGCTGCCGCCGCTGTGGCCCGTGGCGCTGGCGGGCTTGCCCTGTGCCGTGGCGCTGTGCTTCCATGCGCAGGGGCTGGGGCCATGCCTGCGCGGGTGCGTGACCACGTTGGGCGCGTCGTTGCTGCTGGGCGGCGGCGCTGAGGCGCTGATGCGGCGTGGGGTCAGCGCGCCGGTGGCGCTGCTGGCCAGCGCGGGCGTGGCGGCGCTGGTCTACCTGCTGGCGACGCTTCTGCCAAACGCCATGTGCGACGTGCGGCAGGTGGAGCTCAGGGTGGACGGCAACGCCGTGATTCTGCCCGCCATGCTGGACAGTGGAAACCTCCTGCGGGACCCCGTGACGGGGCTTCCGGTGCTGGTGGTGCCGCGCCGGGCGGCGGGGCTTCTGTTTCCGGACATAGGCGACCTGGACGACCTGAGCGCCCTGCCGCTGGGCTTTCGCCTGCTCAATGTGCGCACGGCCGCGGGCTCGGCGCTGCTTCCGATGTTCAGGCCCGACGAGTGCCGTCTCTACCTCAACGGCCATCCCGCCGAGGCGCGGCTGCTGGTGGCGGTCGCGGGCGCCGAGTACGGCGGCGCGCAGGCGCTGGTGCCCATGGCCGCGCTTTCGGCATCCTTTTCCTGATAAATACTGGCCCGCGCAGGCGGGGGCGAGGAGGAACACGACATGAATCAGTCACCCGAAAGGCTTCATCTGGCGTTTCAGCGGCTTCTGATGCGGCTTTTTCCGCAGGAGCTGTTCTATATCGGCGGTCCTGATCCCCTGCCGCCGCCCCTCACGCCCGAGGAGGAGCGCGCGCTGGCGCTGCGTCTGAAGGAACACGACGAGGCGGCCCGCCGGGCGCTGATCGAGCACAATCTGCGGCTGGTGGTCTTTATCGCCCGGCGCTTTGAGAACACGGGGATTCCGCTGGAGGACCTCATCTCCATCGGCACCATTGGGCTGATTAAGGCGGTGGGCACCTTCGACGCCGAAAAGAAGATCAAGATGGCCACCTATGCCAGCCGCTGCATCGAAAACGAGATTCTGATGTTTTTGCGCAAGACCTCCAAGCTGCGCCTGGAGGTCAGCCTCGACGAGCCGCTCAAAACCGACTGGGACGGAAACGAGCTGCTGCTCAGCGACGTGCTGGGCACGCGGCCGGACACGGTGTCGGTCAACCTCGACCAGGAGATCGAGCGCGAGATCCTGCGCGACGCGCTGGAGCACCTGGGCGCGCGGGAAAAACGCATCATCATGCTGCGCTTCGGCCTGGGCGGCCAGCGCGAGCGCACCCAGAAGGAGGTGGCGGACCTGCTGGGCATCTCCCAGAGCTACATCTCCCGGCTGGAAAAGCGCATTTTAAGTCGCCTGCATACCGAGCTCAAGCGCATTGGATAACGGCCCGGCCGTGCACAAAAGCCCAAAATGTGGTATACTAAGCCTGCCGGTCAACCGGCCAAATCACCAGCTTAGGAGCGCACCATGAAAAAACGCATCGTACTGACGGGTGGCGGTACCGCCGGACACGTCACGCCCCATCTGAGCCTGATCCCGCATCTGCGCCAGGCGGGGTATGAGATCCACTACATCGGCACGGAAAACGGCATCGAGCGGCAGATGATGGCCAAATTTCCCGACATCACCTACCATGCCGTCAAAAGCGGCAAGCTGCGCCGCTACTTCAGCGTTCAGAACTTCACCGATCCCTTTCGGGTGATCTGGGGCGCGTTTCAGAGCATCGGCCTCATGCGCCGTCTCAAACCCGACGTGTGCTTTTCCAAGGGCGGCTTCGTGAGCGTGCCGGTGGTGTTTGGCGCCTGGCTGTGCCGCGTGCCGGCCGTATGCCATGAGAGCGACCTCACCCCCGGGCTGGCCAACCGCATCTGCGCGCGCTTTGCCACCAGGGTGGCGGCGACGTTCCCCGAATGTGCCCGCGCATTGGGAAAGAAGGGCGTTCTGACGGGCACGCCGCTCAGGCCGGAGCTCTTCCGCGGAAGCCGCGCGGCAGGGCTGGCGCTGGCCGGATTTGACGGGCAAAAGCCCGTGCTGCTCATGACGGGCGGCAGCCTGGGTGCGCAGAGCGTCAACCGTTGCCTGCGCGAAGCCCTGCCGGAGCTGCTCACCCGTTTCGACGTTTTGCACCTGTGCGGAAAGAGCAACCTGGACGAAAGCCTCATGAGAACGAAAGGCTACTGCCAGAAGGAGTTTCTTTCCGATGAAATGCCCGACGCGCTGGCCGTGGCCGACGTGGTTTTGAGCCGCGCGGGCAGCAACACCTTAAGCGAGCTGCTGGCCCTGCACAAGCCCATGCTGCTGGTGCCCTATCCGCTGGGGGCGAGCCGGGGCGACCAGATTGAAAACGCCAAAAGCTATGCTCGGCAGGGGCTGGCGCGCGTGCTGATGCAGGAGGACATGACCGCCCGCACGCTGACGGACGCGCTGTTCAAGCTCCTTAACGAGCGCGCGGAGCTGCTTTCCGCGCTGGAGGCCTACCCGGTCAAGGACGGCACGCAGGCTGTGCTTGCGCTGATTGAGGATGCGCGGAAAACGCATTCAAGAAGCCATTAATGCCATTGCAGAGGAAGAAAGAAATGCAAAAGCAACATTTGGCAGGAATATTTCTTTTTCTGATTCTAATTCTCTTTTCCGCAGCGGCAACAGCTGATGAAACGCTTTTCTTTTGTGTAACGTCAGAAACATCAGATAGGGTCCATTTGCGCTCCGGCCCTTCATCCGAGACTGAATCCTTGGGATTGTACTTTGTAGGTACCCCAGTAATACTGTATCCACAAACGAATAAAGAGTGGTTGCAGGTAAGCATTGGCGCAGAAACTGGGTACATGTATTGCGATAATCTCACTCCTGTAAAAAACGCATATGACATGCCCGTTCAATGGAAACAAGCTTCTGTGCAACCTTCCGCATTGGATGGATGGATCAATTTGCGCGCTTATCCTTCCAAGGAAGCACCTGTACTGGAAAAGAAACAAAAAGACGAATCTCTGCTCGTTTTAGGGGAAACCAAAAGCCACTGGTGCTATGTGCGTGATGGGGACGTCTATGGTTATATCATGTCTGCCTATCTAGACATAGGTGATACTCCACTGAATAGCAGAATATATTGTTCCAATATACACCAGCCGGTCAACTTCTGTGGAGACTGGCTTTTTGCGAGTGGGGTAGGCGCCTGGTCAACGCAAATACATGTGTTTCCTGATGGAAGCTTTCTAGGATATTATCATGATTGGGATGCTTCGTGGGAAGGTGACGATTCCGGCTTGCTTAGCGCGCTATATGAAAGCCTTTTTAGTGGACGTTTCTCCGTTGCACAAAAAGTTTCGGATTGGGAATATCAAGTAAAAGTCGAATATATTCAGGATCTCAGCTGCATGGAAATGTATAGATTGGGCGATGAGATGCACATCCCTGTAACTCCATATGGGGTAACACAAAATGCGCATGTATCCATTTACCTTCCTGGGGCTCCTGAGGAGCTCCTTCCAAAGAGTTATTGTGAGCAGATGGAAAACTATTTGGCCACTATAAATGAACAAATGGGCTTATATTGCTTTGAACATGATGCCGCATGGATATAATTCCCTATCTCTAAAAAAGGAGGTGCCTCTTTATGGAGACACCTCCTTATCATGTTTCTGCCTGCTGTTGCCTTGCAGACAAAGGGCACTCAGCCCTTGACGGCACCGGCCATTACGCCGCTGACGATGTACTTCTGGCAGGTGAGGTAGAAGATGATGATGGGCAGGATGCTAATCATGATGAGCGCCATTACCGCGCCCAGGTCCACATGGCCGTAGCTTCCTTGCAGGTACTGGATGTGGATGGGGATGGTCTTGTATTTGGTGCGGTCCAGCACCAGGTAGGGCAGGAGGTAGTCGTTCCACACCCACATGATCTCCAGCACGCCCACGGAGATGAAAATGGGCTTGAGCATGGGAAAGACCACCGAGAAGAAGGTGCGCAGGGGCCCGCAGCCGTCGATGGCGGCGGCCTCCTCGATGGCCAGCGGCATGCCCTTGACAAAGCCCGTGAACATGAATACCGCCAGCCCCGCGCCAAATCCCAGGTAGATCACCGGGATGGTCCAGGGGGTGTCCAGGTCCAGCACGTTGGCCGTCTTGGCCAGCGTGAACATGACCATCTGGAAGGGCACGATCATGGAAAACACGCACAGGTAGTACACCACGCGGGAGAACAGGTCATCCACGCGGGAGATGTACCAGGCGGCCATCGACGTGCAGATCAGGATCAGCGCGGCCGACAGGATGGTGATGACAAAGCTGTAGGCGACGGAGTTGATGAAGGGATATTCGCCCACGGTCATGCCGGTCTGGTAGTTGCCCCAGCCCACGAAGCTTTCGGCGCTGGGCAGGGCGAAGGTATTGGTGTTGATGGAGGCGTTGCTCTTGAAGGAATTGAAGAGCACGACCACAATGGGCATCATGTAGATGATGCTGATGACCACAAACAGCACGGTGAGGGCATTTTTGCCGATGCGTTCACGCCGCATTACTGCTGCACCTCCTTGCTGTGGGTGGCGCGGAGCTGGATGAGGGCGATGGCCGCCACGAGGATGAAGAACAAAACAGCCTTGGCCTGACCCATGCCGCGGGAGTTGGAGTTGAGGTAGAAGGTGTTGTAGATGTTGAGCGCCAGCATCTCGGTGGAGCGGATGATGGTGCCGTCCGGCTGGAAGGTAAAGGGCTGGCCGCCGGTGAGGACCAGGTTCTGGTCAAAGAGCTTGAAGCCGTTGGTCAGCGTCAGGAAGGTACAGATGGTGATGGAGGGCATCACGGTGGGGATGGTGATGTTCCACAGGATGCGCCAGCCGCTGGCGCCGTCGATCTTGGCGGCCTCGATCATGTCTTCGGAGACGGACTGGAGGCCGGCGATATAGATAATCATCATATAGCCCACCTGCTGCCAGCACAGCATAATGATAAGGCCCCAGTAGCCGTAGGTGGCGTTGAGGACGATGGAGGTATCATAGCGGGAGAGAAAGCCGTCGAAGATCATCGACCAGATGTAACCCAGCACGATGCCGCCGATGAGGTTTGGCAGGAAAAAGACGCCACGGAAGAGGTTGGAGCCGCGGATGCCGCGCGTGAGCGCATAGGCCACGGCGAAGGCGAGGATGTTGATGATGATGAGCGAGGTGACCGCCACCAGCGCCGTGTAGCCGAAGGCGTGCACAAAGCTGGCGTCTTTAAAGGCGCGCACGTAGTTGTCAAAGCCGACCCATTTGGCGTTGCTGGTGGTGGTGAACTTGCAAAAGGAAAGATAGAGTCCGTGAATAAAAGGATAGAGAAAACCGATGCAAAACGCCGCGAACGTAGGAAGAAGGAAGAGGGCGAAGCATCGCTGGATCGGCCGGCGGATGAGCCGGGAGTTGACGGCCGCGTTGCTCGTTTGCTTTTTTTGTTTCATGGCCACGCCTCCGGTGGTGAAAATGAAACCGGGGGAAGCGGGGTTCAGCCCGCTTCCCCCGGAATTGGCAGCGCTGCTGCCGGGAAACCTGTCAGTCAGGGATTACTGATTGGCGTACTGGGTCGCCCAGCCCTGCACGAACGCGGTGACCACGTCGTCCCAGGAGCCGCCCGCGGAGTACTGGGTCATGGCAGCCACGACCGCCGCGCGCCAGGTGTCCACGTTGGGGGTGTAGTTGAAGGCCCAGCTCACCACGTACTTGCCCTCGTTGATGTAGTTGTTGGCGTCGTTGAAGAACACGTTGTCGGAAGCCTTGGCGGCCTTGAAGGGGATGGGTCCGAACTGTTCGGCCATCATGGTGGTGCCCTCGTCGGAGGTCACAACCCAGTAGAGGAAGTCCAACGTGGCCTTCTGGTCAGCCTCGGAGGACTGGCTGTTGACGGCCCAGCAGTTCTCGGTGCCGCAGGCCAGGCCCGCGTCTTCCTCGCCCTCAACGCCGATGTAAATCGGAATCATGGCCAGATCGGCGGGATCCATGCCGAATTTCTCGCCCGTCAGGTTGGCGTATTCCCAGGTGCCATTCTGATAGAACACGGCCTTGCCCTCGCCGAACTCGGCAAGCGCCTGGTCGCCGGTGGCGGAGGCCAGCTGGCTGGGAGCGGTGGCGCAGTTGTTGATGTAGAGATCCCAGATCTGCTTGAAGTTGTCCAGGTAGGTGCCCTTGATGGTGGCGGGCTGAGAGGTGATGCCGTCATCGCGGAACTCGTAGTACAGGGGCATGTTGGCCAGGTGGCCGGAGAAGCGCCAGCTGGAGGAGCCGTCCATGCCGGA
>CALVKX010000073.1 GCA_944333375.1 uncultured Eubacteriales bacterium | reverse complement strand
CGATACGAATTAACTTTGGAGGGCCCGTGGGCCCTCCAAACCTCCCGAAAAGGGTTTGTCAGCAGCCCGTGGGGGCCGATCCGCATGGACCGGCCCCCTGGTTTATGCGTGTTCCTCCAGCGCGCGCCTGCCGATAAGGTAGCTGCCGATCAGGCCGCTCACCGGGAAGAGCGCCGGGGCCACGATGTACTGATCCATGTGCTCGAGCACCGCGGGCGACTGCACGTAGCCGCCCAGTAAGCGAAGCGTCTCCTGGCGCACCATGGGCAGCAGCGCCGAGCGCTGCATCACGCCGCCGCCGAGCAAAATGCGCTGGGGGCTGACGGTGAGGATGAGGTTGACGCACATCTGCGCCAGGTAATGCGCCTCCAGGCGAAAAACCGGGTGGTCGTCGTCAAGCTCGCGCGCATCCCCGCCGATGCGCGCGCCCAGCGCCGGGCCCGCGGCCAGGCCCTCCAGGCATCCGTCGTGATAGGGGCAGACGCCGCGGGGATTGGGATCGTCGGGATGGGGCCGAAGGAGCATGTGCCCGACCTCGGGATGCAAGAGGCCGTGCACCGTGCGGCCTCCGACATACACGCCGCCGCCCACGCCCGTGCCGATGGTGATGTACACCGCGCTTTCGCAGCCGCGGGCCGCGCCCTGCTCCACCTCGGCGATGACGGCGGCGTTGACGTCGGTGTCGATCGCCGCGGGGATGTCGCGTCCGTCCAGCAGTCCCCTGAGCAGCGGATAGTTGCGCCATTTGAGCTTGGGCGTGGAGGTGATGTTGCCGTAGGTGGGCGAACGCGGATCCAGGTCCAGCGGGCCGAAGCTGCCCACGCCCAGCGCGTCAATGGCATGATCGCGGAAAAAGCCGGTCATACGCGGCATGGTGACCTCCGGCGCCTCCGTGGGGATGGTCAGCCGTTCCAGTTCCTGTCCCACCTCGTCAAACACGCCCAGCACCATCTTGGTGCCGCCTGCCTCCAATGCACCGATTTTCTTCATCGCTCAGCATCTCCTTTGTCAGCTGTTTCTCCTGTAAAACGATAGACCCAGAAGCCGTCCTCCTTCGCCTCCGGCACCGCAGTCACGGGCCGGCCGGCCTGCTCCCGAAGGCAATTCATAAATGCCTCCGCAGGCTGCGCGCCCTCGCCGGTCACCAGGCGAAGCGGGCTGTCGAGAAAGTCCGCGATGCGGAACTGGTCATGCTCATAGCCAAAGCGAGCGAACACCGCGCAGTAGCCCTCCGAGTGGTTGTTCCAGCCTCCCCAGGAGAGCAGGAGGTTGTCGGGCTTGCCCGCGCTCCAGTCGGGAAACAGCGACCGATCCTCCCCAAAGGCCAGGTCCGCGATGAACAGCTCGTCCCCATGTGAAAGCGCATACCACTCCAGCCGCGTACAGGCCGACTCGCCCTGCGCGGCGGATGGATTGTAGGTGTTCTGGTAGCTCGCTTTCATGCAGGGCGCCAGCAGCACGGCACACGCCAGGACCGCCGCGCCGCGCCGTGCCGCACAGCCCCGCCGCAGCGCCGCCGCGCCGTTGAGCACCAGCCACAGCGCCATGGCGCAGGCGGGGAGGAGCACCGTCATGGCGGCGCGGGCGGGCAGTCGTCCCATCCACGCCAGATAAAACAGCATGGCCGCCGCACCGGCCCCGCAGCCAACGGACGCCAGAAACGGCCACAGGCGGCTGCCGCGCGGGCTCATGAGCGCCATCAGCGCCGCCGCGGCGCACAGCCCCGCCAGCGCCACGCACGCCCAGTATGTGCCCCTGCTGCGCCCGAAAAGCACGCGCAGCGTCTCCGCCGCCTCCTGCATGGACCGCGTCTCCGCCGGCGGTTCCATTGCCGCCAACGCCTCCGTGGTCACATCCGCGTCCAGCAGGCAGCCGGAAAGCGCCAGCTCCGCCATCTGCGGCGTCCAGCCGGCGGCTTGCAGCTCATCCGCGTCCGCCGCAGCCATTCCGCCATAATCGACGGCCTGCGTGCGGGCTGCCTGCCAGGCAAGGTAGGAAGCGTATTGCGGGTTGGACAGCTGCGCCGTACGTACCCCGGCCGATATGCCAAAGAGCACCGCCACCGCCGCCGCGCCACACCCAAGCGCGCGCCAGTCGGCTTTTTTCAAAAGGCCCAGCGTCACCAGTGCGCCAAGCCACACGCATAGCGACGGCAAAAACGCCTGTGCGCGAAGCAGATACGCCGCGTACAGAAATGCGCCGGACCCCAGCGCGCCGCGCACAGCGGTCCCTTGCCCGCTGTGCCAGTCCACCGCCAGCAGCCGCCATACCGCCGCGCCTCCCGCCGCAGCCGCCGTAACGGTGTAGGTAACGCTTGTCAATCCCTCAGCGGCCAGGCCCAGCAGATACGCCGTTCCGGCCAGCCATCCGCACCAGGCCGGCAGCGCCAGCCGCTCCGCCGCACGCAGGGCGCCCAGCGAAACGGCATAGGCGCTCCCCCACAACAGCGTGATCTGTGCCACGCTGAACCAGGCCACGTCCGGCCACAGCACGGACAGCCCGTGCAAAAGCCACCCCAGAAACGTATGTGTTATGTAGTTGAAGTTTTCATAGACCCCGCCCACCATGCCTCCAAAGGAGCGCATGAGGAGGACGTCGTCGCCAAGGTCGTAATGCGGATGGGTGCACAGAAGCGTATAGGCGAGCAGCACAGCCATAGGCGCCGCCGCCGCAAGCCATTGCAGCCATTTTTTGCGAATACGGCGCATGGACCCGTCCTCCCTCCATTTGTTCTCTCAAAGAATAACGGCGGATTTCCAAAAAGTCAAGTTCCGCTTTTTTTTGATCTATGATATAATTGAATCTGACTGGAAACATTTTCGAATTAGGAGGCCACAATGTCCAATCTTTTTTCATGGCTAGGCTCCCTAAGCCTGTCACGCCGCACGCTGGCACGTGTTATGGCAGGCGTCTTTTTCCTTTCCCTTGTCCCCCTTGTCATCATTGCGCTATACAATTATCCGGCGGATGACGACTTTGGCTATGCTCTTCCCGGAGCTACCGCCTGGCTCGAAACCGGTTCGCTTTTGCAGGTCGCTCAGGCAATTGTGAATAAGGTCATGGACACCTATTATAATTGGCAGGGCGCCTTTGCCTCGTCTCTGCATATGGCGCTCACCCCGATGATCTTTGACCAGAATCTTTATTTTTTAAGCAACTGGGCCATGCTGGCCATGCTTTGTCTTTCCATCGGCTATCTGCTCAAAGGAGTGCTACGTACGCTTCCAGGCGCCGACCGCTCCGTCCTGTGGATCGTGTATCCGACGATTTGCCTTTTGACCATTCAGTTCATGCCTTCCATCAGCGACGGCATCTACTGGCATACCGGGGGGGTCTACACAAGCACAGGCATCATGACGCTTCTCATGCTTGGTCTTATTTTCCGTAGCCGTCAGCCTCAATCGAAGGCTCGTTCTTTATGGCGCGGCGCATGCCTGGCGGTGCTGGGGGTGCTGGTAGGCGGAGGCAATTACGGCGCGATGCTGGGTGCATTTGTGTTCATACTGCTGTTGACCGTTCACGCTTTCATCTGCCGGGACCAAAGCCGCTTTCACTGTCTCGTCGGCCTGTTTGCTCTAAGCGCCGCGATGATGGTCAGCGTTCTTGCGCCAGGAAACAGCCAGCGCTTTGCCATGGGAGAGGAGAAGCTTTCTATTTTCACCGCTCTGGTCACTTCTGTGCTGGATTCCTTCGATCTCTTTGGCGAACTTCTGACCCCACAGCTGTTGGCAGCGCTTCTGATAATTATACCTGTCATGTGGACGCCGCTAAAGGAGAGCAGTTATCGCTTTCGCCATCCGCTGATGGTGTTCGTCCTGCTCTACGGCTTGTTTTCCGCTGCGATTGTTCCCGGCGTGTATACGCAATCCGATTATCTGGCGGGACGATATTTCAACATTCTCTATTTGTACTTTCTGGTACTGGCCATCGGAAGCGCCCTGTATGCGGAGGGATGGCTCATCCGCCGGCTAGAGCGCAGTCAGGATAAGCGGGCCGGGCATATACTCTGCGCCACAAACACGATGGGCACACGATTCAGCGTAATATATTTATCGCTGTGCATCGCCTTAACCGCCTTCGGCGGCTTCGCCTTTACCATCATGAACACCTCTTCTGTCAGCGCTACCAAATCCCTTGTGACGGGTGAGGCGGCCAAATTCCAGCAGGACATGCTGGAGCGTCAGGAGTATATCCGTGTGACCGATAGCGACGTAACCGCCGTCAAGCCCCTGGATGGCCAGCCTTATGTGTTTAAAGCGGATCACCTTGCCTTCCAAGGCATCTATGGCCGTATCCGCTATATGAAAATGTACTTTGAACTGTTCTATGGGGTCGGACCCTAACGCACCTTTTCAAAGCTAAACCGCCGGCATGAAATGTGCCGGCGGTTTAGCTTGCCGAAACAGTCCATCTGCTGCGCCGGTCTTTTTCACCAGATGCTTACCCGGTACCGGAGGGAAGCGTGTGCCCTGTGGCGCGAAGCGGGGCAGCGGAACCATGAGTACGACCGTTAGGGAAGTGCGAATGATTGAGCAACCGGAACTGTTGCCACCGAAGGTGACAAAGCGACTGTGAGCAAATACGAGGGCTGCGCGCGGCACGCCGATATTTGCGAGGGAGCGAAACGAACAGAGGGTGCGGATAGCACACCCTCTGCGAAGAATGAGCGGCCGGGAAAAGCCGGGCGATTCGAATTGACTTTGGAGGGCCTGCGGGCCCTCCAAACCTCCCAAAAGACTTTTTCAAATCTGCTGCAAAAGCACCTGATAGATATGCCCATCCATTCCCCGCAGCGGGCGGTACGCGCCGCCGCCGGGCGGCGGGGTTTCGGAGCGGTGGGCATAGGCGATGCGGCGCACGCACCCGTCTATCTGGCAGATGCCCACCCACAGGCCGTCGGGGCCGCCCGCCTGCGCCGCGTTGACGAAGCGCCAGCCCGGCAGGTCCAGCAGGCGGCAGGGCACGCCCTTGGCAAAATAGGGTCTGAGGGCCTCAAACCCGCGGGGCCATCTGAGCGGGCGAAGGCGGTCCGCCGGCGGCTGCCTCCGCGGAGGCGGCTCGGGCGCGGGCCATGGCTCCGGGTCCGGCGGCTCAGGCACCGGGGGTTCGGCGCACGCGCGCCGGGCCGCTTCAACATAGGGCAGCGGATCAATGGCCGGGAGAAAGATTTCCCGTGGGAGCCGCTCTCCGCGCTCCTGCCTGCGGGGCGGCGGCGGGGGCGGTGGAGGCGGGGTTTCGGGCGCGGGCGGCGGGGACTTGGGCACAGGGGCGGCCTTGCGCCCCAGGCGCTCGCAAAGCGCCAGCGCCGCGTTTTTGGCGTCCAGCAGGCTTCCCGCGCTCTGCTGCACGCAAAGGCCGATCATCAGCGGCACGGGCTCGGAGCCGCCGCTGAGCAGCAGCAGGGCCTGCAAGCGCTCCGGCGCCAGGGCGTCCCGCGGGAGCTCGGCCGTCAGCGACGCCTCACCGTGCGGGTTGACGCGCGTGGACCCCATCAGCCGCGCCTCGCTTCCCGCGCCGTACCAGAAGGCCTGCACGCTCTGCACATCCAGCCCGCGGGCGTTGAGCTGCGCGAGCGTCGCGCCCCCCTCCCCCTGCAGGCGCGCATAGCCGCTGACGCCGGGCCGCATGGGTTTCAGGAGAATCAGACGTTGACGGAAATCCGGCATGGGCGCGCCTCCTTTTTTGGCCAAGGATATGCGCGCCGCCCGCCGGGCATGCCTGATCCGCGCGGCTGTTCCCCTCCCTGGCGAAATGTGCTATAATGACCTTACTTTACGTGGAAGGGGAAGGTCGCATGCAGCAGGCCGAGCAGCTCACCGCCGTGGTGCAGGAAACCACCTTCCGCAACGAGGAAAACGGCTATACGGTGCTGCGCGTAGGCGTGGGCCGCGCGCAGCAGACGGTGGTGGGCGCCATGCCGGAGCTCAGCCCCGGGGAAAACGTGACCTTTGAAGGGTACTGGAGCGAGCACCCCGTCTATGGGCGGCAGTTCAACGCCAAAAGCTGCGCCATCACGCCGCCCACCGGCAAGAGCGCCATCGAAAAATACCTGGGCTCCGGGCTGATCCGCGGGATAGGGCCGGCCACGGCGCGGCTGATCGTCAATCGGTTTGGGGAAAAAGCGCTGGAGGTTCTCGATCAGGAGCCGCAGCGGCTGACCGAGCTGCCCGGCATCGGTCCCAAAAAGGCGGCGATGATCGTCGAGAGCTACCTGCAGCAGATGGGCATGCGCCGCGCGCTGGTATTCTTGCAAAACTACGGCCTCAGCCCCGCGTTGGCCGTGCGCATCGCCAGGTACTACGGCGAGGACACGGTCGATCTGGTCCGGGAGAACCCCTACCGCATGGTCATGGAGGTCGAGGGCGTGGGCTTTCTGACGGCGGATCGGATGGCGCTGAGCATGGGGGTGGACCCGCACAGCGAATTCCGCATCCGGGCGGCGCTGTTTTACCTGATGAGCGAGGCGGCCGCAAACGGCGGCCACACCTATCTGCCGCGCGAGGCGCTGGTGGAGCGGGCCTGCCGGATGCTGCGGGCGGAGGCGGAGCTGGTGGAGCAGCAGGTGGCCCAGAGCCTGCTCCAAAAGCAGCTCATCGGCTTTTCCCTTCCCGATTGCGAAGATGCGCTGTGCCTGCCGGTCTACTTCCGCGCCGAGCAGGAGATCGCGCTGCGCCTGGCGCAGCTGATGCGCGCGCGCCCCTACAAGCGCGTGGCGGGGCTGGAGGGGCGCATCGCGCAGTACGAGCGGGAGAAGGGCGTTCGCTTCAGCGCCCTGCAAAAGCGCGCCATCACCGGCGCCGTGGAGGAGGGCGTGCTGGTGGTCACCGGCGGGCCCGGCACGGGCAAGACAACCCTCATCCGCTGCATCATCAGCCTGCTCAAGGAGGACAGCGAGATCCTCCTGTGCGCGCCCACGGGCCGCGCGGCCAAGCGCATGAGCGAGGCCACGGGCGAGGAGGCCAAGACCATCCACCGCCTGCTGGAATACGGCGGAGACGCCGATACCTTCGCCCGGGGCGAGGACTATCCGCTGGAGGCGGACTGCCTGATCGTGGACGAGATGAGCATGGTGGACGTGACGCTCATGCGCGGCCTTCTGCGTGCGGTGCTGCCGGGCACGCGCCTGATTCTGGTGGGCGACGCGGACCAGCTGCCCAGCGTGGGCGCGGGCAACGTGCTCAGCGACATCCTGCAAAGCGACGCCGTGCCCAGCGTGCGCCTGACGGATATCTTCCGCCAGGACGAGCGCAGCATGATCGTATGGAACGCGCACCTCATCAACAGCGGCCAGATGCCCATCCTGCGCACCCGCGACACGGACTTCTTTTTTGAGCGAAAGGCCCTGCAGTCCGACGCGGCGCGCACCATCGCCGATCTTCTTACCACGCGTCTGCCCAAATACCTGGGCTTTCCGGCGCGGGGCCGGCGGGAGGAGGCCGTCCGCTCCATTCAGGTGCTCAGCCCCACCAAGAAGGGCGACTGCGGCGCCGCGGCGCTCAACCGCCTGCTCCAGAACGCCCTCAACCCCGAGCGCGAGGGCCTGGACACGCTTTTGCACGGCGAGACGGAATTCCGCGTGGGCGACAAGATCATCCAGACCAAGAACGACTATCACCTCGAATATGTCCGGCAAACGCCCTTTGGGGCGGAAACGGGCAGCGGCGTCTTCAACGGCGATGTGGGCTACATCCAGCGCATCGACCCCGCCGAGCACCTTCTGACCGTGTGCTTTGACGACGAGCGGCTCGTCACCTACCAGAAGCAGCAGCTTGACGCGCTGGAGCTGGCCTACTGCCTGACCGTTCACAAGAGTCAGGGCAGCGAATTCCCCGTGGTGGTGATGCCCGTGGTGGGCGGCCCGCCCATGCTCATGGCGCGCAACCTGCTCTATACCGCGCTCACGCGCGCGCGCCGTCTGGTGGTGCTGGTGGGGCGCGAGGAGGTCATCGCCCAGATGGTGCAAAACGATCACGTCGCCCGCCGCTATACCACCCTGTGCGAGCGGCTCAAGGAGGCGGCGCTGCTGTGAGCCTGTCCGTTCTTCGCCGCCGGCTTCTGCCCCTGCTGTTTCCGCAGGAGGCCGTCTGCCACCTCTGCGATCGGGCGCTGGACCGTTCCGGGAGCTGCCTGTGCCCGGCGTGCCTGTCCGCGCTTCGGACGCTCCGATTGCCGCGGGAGCAGATGCTCACGCTCCATCAGCCCCTTCTGTCCTGCATGTCGGCCTACCGCTACGAGGGCGAGGCCCGGCAGCTGTGCCACCTGCTCAAGTACCGGGGCGACGCCGCGGCCGCCCGCCCGCTGGGCGAGGGCATGGCCGAGGCCCTCGCGCTCTCGGGGCTGACTCAGACGCTGGACATGGTCCTTCCCGTTCCCCTGCATCCCGAGCGCCTGCGCGAGCGCGGCTACAATCAGGCCGCCCTGCTGGCGCGCGCCGTCTGCGACCACGTAAGCCTGCCGCTGACGGAAGCGGCGCTTGCGCGCGTCAAACACGGCGCCTCCCAGCTCAGCCGAACCCGCGCCCAGCGCCTGACCGCGCTCTCGGGCGCCTTCGAGGCCAACCGGCGGCTGGTCGCCGGTCGGCGCGTGCTTCTCATCGACGATGTGCTCACCACTGGCGCCACGGCCGTCTCCTGCGCCGGCGCCCTGCTTAAGGCCGGCGCCGCGGAGGTAAGCCTTCTGAGCGCCTGCCGGGCATGAAAAAACGCGCTTCCGTCTTCGGAAGCGCGTTAGACTGTCAAAAACCCTTTGGGGAGGTTCGGAGGGCCGCAGACCCGCAACCTCAATCGTCGCGGCGGGCGCTGGCCGCGCCCACCGCTCGTTTCGGT
>CALVKX010000072.1 GCA_944333375.1 uncultured Eubacteriales bacterium | reverse complement strand
CCGCGCCGCCCTATTTTTGGCTCAAGGCGCTTTTGCCCGGCTATCTCACCGGTATTTGCGGTGCGTACCGTACGCCGGAGGGCTACCTTGTGGATGAGGCGGAAGCCCTGCGCTTTGACGCGTCCTTTCCGCCCAGGGAGCGCCTCAGGCTGCCCGGTCAGCTTGCATAACGCCGGTATTTCCTTTGTTTTGCACGATTTTCGACCGTCCTCCCCTTTGACGAATGTAACATAACGTGTTATGCTGATAGCAGCTTTCCCTGCCGCACAAAAGGAGGGTGTTCCATGCCGGTCTTTGAAAATGCCCGTTTTATCACCTGCGAAGCCGAGGGCGAGGTCTTTACCAAAATGGCTGCAGGGCCGGACGGCCGCATTCTGTGGCTGGGGGACGACCTGCCCGCCGAATACGATTCCCTGCCGCGCGTGGACCTGGGCGGCGCGGTGGCGGTGCCCGCCTTCGGCGATACCCACATGCACTTTGAGAGCTTCTCCATGTTTGAGAATACCTTCAACATCTCCGACGCCCACAGCTTTGATGAGGCGGCGGCCATCGTGCGCGCCTATGCCGAAGCTCATCCGCGGGAAAAGCTGCTCATCGGCTTCGGCGCGTGCGGCCACCTGGTAAGGGAGGGCCGCCTGCCCACCCGCGAGGACCTGGACCGCTGGGCCGCGCGGCCGCTCATCATCGTCAAGTACGACGGGCATGCCGCCGTGTGCAACTCGGCCATGATGGCCTTTTTCAGCCCGAAGGTGACAGGCGACCCCGGGTTTCATTCCGACGGATGGCTGTACCAGAACGCCTTTTACAACGGTGTGAACGAGGTCACGGCCAAACTCAGCCCCCTGAGCATCATCGGCGGGCTGGCCAAGGGCGCTTCGGCGCTGACCGCCGCGGGCATCGGCCTGGTACATGCGGTCGAAGGCGTGGGCTATCCGCGCGACATGGACGTGGATATGCTGCGCATGCTGGAGGGCGGCCTGCCGCAGACCTTCCGCATCTTCTTCCAGACCATGGACGTTGCCAAGGTGCAAAAACGCCGCATGACGCGCATCGGCGGCTGCTTTGAGCTGGCGCTGGACGGCTGCTTCGGCTCCGAGGACGCGGCGCTGCTCATGCCCTACACAAACAACCCGGACAACCGCGGCGTGCTCAACTACACGCAGGAGCAGGTCAACGCCTTTGCCATCGCCGCCAACCGCGCGGGCTTGCAGATCACCATGCACGCCATCGGCGACGCGGCGGTGGAGCAGTGCATCACCGCCTACGAGGCGGCGCTTCATGACCTGCCGCGCAAGGATCACCGGCACATCATGATCCATTGCTGCATGGTATCGCCTTCGCAGCTCGACCGCATCGCGGCGCTGGGGCTGTGCCTGGCGGTGCAGGCGCCCTTCATCGACTGGGCGCAGGAGCCGGACCGCTACCTGCGCGCCATCCTGGGCGAGCGCGCCGACGGGCTTAACCCGCTTCGGTCCATGTGGGACCGGGGTATCGTCATCGCCGACGGCTCCGACGCGCCGTGTACCCGCCCCAACCCCATCCGCGGCATGCACCTCGCGGTCAACCATCCCAACCCCGCCCAGCGGCTTACGCCCTATGAGGCCCTGCTCATGCGCACGAAAAACGCGGCTTACCTCTCCTTTGACGAGGAGGAGCGCGGAACGCTGCGGGCGGGGAAGCGGGCGGACTTTGCGCTGCTGGACGCAGATCCGCTTACCATCCCGCCCCAGAGCATTGGAGATCTTCGCGTGACGGGCCTGTATCTGCGCGGGCGGCGCGTTTCCACCAAACCCGCCGGCGTGCCCCGGATGCTCCTGCGGGCGCTGTCGGGCGGCAGGGGCCGCAAGTGACGGACAATGAAGGAGGAACCCCCATGAACCGAACCGCCATTCCGGCCGGCTATGAACCGACCCTTTCCCTCTATGAGACGCAGGCCGCCATCAGCCTCATCAAACGTACCTTTCAGGATCATCTGGCGCAGGCGCTCAACTTAAAGCGCGTCTCCGCACCCCTGTTCGTCGATCCGGCCTCCGGCCTCAACGACGACCTCAACGGCGTGGAGCGCCCCGTGGCCTTTGACATTCCGGCTGCGGGCATGGAGGCGCAGGTGGTCCATTCCCTGGCCAAGTGGAAGCGCATGGCGCTCTACCGCTATGACGTGCATACCGGCAAGGGCATCTATGCGGACATGAACGCCATCCGCCGCGACGAGGAGCTGGACAACCTGCACTCCATCTATGTGGACCAGTGGGACTGGGAGCGCGTCATCACCCGCGAGATGCGCACCGAGCGCTTTTTGCAGGACACCGTGCGCGACATCGTGCGCTGCATCAGCGACACCTCGCTGCTGGTCAACGGCCGCTATCCGCGCCTGCGCACGCAGCTTTCCGACAAGGTGACCTTCATCTCCTCCCAGGAGCTTCTGGACCGCTACCCGGACCTTTCGCCCAAGGAGCGCGAAAACGCCTTTGTGCGTCAGCACCCGGTGACGTTCCTGACGGGCATCGGCCACAAGCTCTCCAACGGGCAGCCGCACGACGGCCGCGCGCCCGACTATGACGACTGGAACCTCAACGGCGACCTGCTCTATTACAGCCCGCTTCTGGACCAGGCCATCGAGCTCAGCTCCATGGGCATCCGCGTGGACAGCGAATCCCTGGACCGCCAGCTCACGCTTTCGGGCTGTGACAGCCGCCGCAGCCTGCCCTTCCATCGCATGCTTTTGGACGGGGAACTGCCCCTGACCATCGGCGGCGGCATCGGCCAGAGCCGCATGTGCATGCTGATGCTGGGCAAGGCGCACATCGGCGAGGTCCAGTCCTCCATCTGGGACGCCGGCACGCGCAGCAGGTGCCGCGAGGCGGGAATCACGCTGCTCTAGGCCCGGGGAAAGGGGGACGCCGCATGGAAAGCATACGATACGACGCCAAGCAGCCCGTTTTCAGCCGTCAGGGCGTATGGCTGATGTATTGCGGCATTTCGCGCTATGACAGCTCGTGGAGTTCGGTTCTTCACAGCCATGCCCATGCCGAACTGTTCTACGTTACGCGCGGAAAAGGGATGCTGCAAATTGTGGATGTGACCCTCCCGCTGCAGACCGGCGACTGCTTTCTGGTCAATCCCTATGTGATGCATACCGAGCTGTCCTCCGCTCAGGAGCCGCTGGAGTACATCGTCATCGGGCTCAACCGCGTGGTCTTTCACGGGCCCGAGGAGGGCCATCCGCGCTATGTCCTGCTGGATGACCGCGCCAACGACCGCGTGCTGCTGCCCTATTTTCAGGACATCCTGCGCGAGTTCAGCTCCGAGCAGGCGGATTATCTGGAGGTCTGCGCAAGCCTGCTGGACGTGTTGCTACTCAAGATCGGCCGGCGCACCCGCATGGATGTGTCCAGCGAGGACATGGGCCGCATCTCCAGCGGCTGCGCCGAGGCCAAGCGGCTGATTGACGAGCATTTCCAGGAGGAAATCACGCTGGACTGGCTGGCTCAGCAGGCAGGGATCAGCAAATATTACCTGTCGCGCACCTTCCACACCTATTTCAGCATCTCGCCCATGCAGTACCTCTGCCAGCGGCGCATCCATGAGGCGCGGCATCTCCTGACCACCACCGACCACAGCCAGGACGCCATTGCGATCCTCTGCGGCTTTTCCTCCCCCAGCTACTTTTCCCAGGCCTTCAAGCGCGTGGCGGGACTCAACCCGAGCGAATACCGCCGCCTCCAGCGGGGCGCCGGGAAAAAGGCGGCGCATTGATAAAAAAGGCGGTCCCCCGATTGCGGGGGACCGCTAGCCTGTTGGCAAAGTACGGGGTGCAAGGGGGGGGCTCCCTGGTTTTCCAATCATTCGTGCTTCCTTGACGGCTGCGCACATGGTTTCGCTACCCTGCAACGGGTCGCGTTGCCACCTTTGATGGCAATAGCCCACAGGGCTGCCGCTTCCCTCCAGCGCCCAAAGCCTTATGCCGTAGCATTTCTTGCGAGCGTTGTAAGCGCCTAAAGGGCGCAAGAAACGAGGTTTTCTCCAAAATCAGGGCTTTTTATGGTCTGAGACTTGCGCAGCAAGGTTTTCTCACGTCGTCTGCCGCCCGGCGCAGCCGCAGGCGGAGTAAGCGGGTAGCGCAAAAGAGGCAGAGAAGATTTCCTAAAGCGAGCTTTTTGACACGCTGCGGCCGCTGATTCCGTCGGCCGGTTTTTTGCAGCCTTTTACCTCAGCTCTGCGCATCCTCCAGCGCGAGCTTGAGCAGATCCACCTCGACTTTCAGCCGGTCCGCCTCGCGGCGGGCCTCCGCCCATTTGCGGTAGGGCACGGCATCCGTGCTCTCCGCCGGCGCGTCAGCCGCCCGCTCCAACAGCATGGTCAGCCCCTCCACCATCCGTCGCACGGACGGATCGCCCATGTGCTTTTCCAGCGTCGCCAGGCTGGCGTTTTGACGGCCGGCAAGGTTGTAGCGGCGGCAGGCCAGGACGTCGTCCGGGCAGGGCAGGCCCTCGGCGCGTAGCTCCTGGGCCACTTCCATGAGCATTTCGGGCCGGTTTTTCAGAATGGAGCGGTATTTGTTCTGGTAGCGCAGCATGCCGGCACGGTCGCCTCCGGCCAGCCGGGTCACGCAGGCGCGCACGCTCTCGCCCTGTCCCCGGCCCATCAGCACGTCCCGCAGCAGGCCGTGGAGCTCCTCGGCGGTGAAGGTGCGCAGGGGAGCCTGCTTTGCGGCCAGCTCCGGCACCTCGCGTATCCGGGCATAGTAAAAATTGCGGATGCTGTTGGGCTTGCGCGAAAGCTGTCCGCCCACTTCGCTGAAGACGTCGCGCAGGGGGCGCCCGTTCTCGGCGGCCTCCTTCACGGCGGAAAACAGCAAATCGATCTCCTCCTGCTGCCAGCCCCCTCTGGGATGGGTGGTCTGTGTCATGTTTCATCGCCTCCGACGGATATTGGGTACACGGCATAGTATGAAAAGGCGGCGTTGGATTTATACGCTCAGCGCAGGCGCAGAAGCGTTTCCACGGGGTCAGCCGCGCGCAGGAACGCGTCCAGACAAAGGCTTTGCCGTTCCTGCACGGTATGGGAAAAAGCGTTCGGCAGCGCCATGCCCTCCCAAAAGCGCTCCACCGCCGCCCGCACAAGCGCATCGGAAGGCTCCGCATGCTGCTGCGCCGGGATCATGCCCGTCTCCGCCGCGCGCGCCTGCCACGCTTCCGCGGCCAGAAAGCGCAGAAAGGCCCGGGCCTCCTCGCTGTCGCGGCACAGGGCCCCGTAGCGCACCCGGTCGCTCACGGCCGGCATGAGCAAGCACGCCGCCCGTCCCTCCCCGCCGCGCACGGCGGAGAGATGCTCCCCCAGCGTGCACACGTACGCCTGCGCATCTTCGGACGCCTCCTGCCGGCCCAGTGCCGCCAGTTCGTTTCGGATCTGCGCCGGGCAGAGAAAGAGCAGCTGTTGTAGGGCGACGCCCTGGGGCAGCGCCAGCGCTCCCGGCTCCAGGAGCCGGCGCCAGGGCAGGTCCTCGGCTGCCAGCCAGCCGTCCTCCGTCTCCTGGGGCGCGGGGCTGGCCAGCCCCGGCAGCGGGGTTTGCGTAGGCGCGGCCAGGGGCGTAGACGAGGTCCATTCCGCGGGAAGGCTGAGCACGTTTGCCTCCAGCCACAGCGGGACGGCGTAGTCCGTGCCGCCGCTTCTGCCCGAGGCGGCCGTCTCCCCCATGCCCGTCAGGGGAAGGAGCACCTGCTTCGGGATGGTCAGGCTGCCTGTGGCCAGCAGCGCCACATCTGGAAGCACCGCATCCTCCGCCGTCCATTCCTCCGCTGTCACCGTGCGCAGGAACACCCTTACGCCCGGCTGCTCCTTTTCAAAGGCCGCGCAGGCTTCTCCAAGGAGCTTGCGGTCGTCCACGCCGCCCGGCATGAGCCAGACCGTGAGCGTGCGCATCCTGGCCGGGCGCAGCTGCTCATCCATTCGGTTATCATCCCCGACGTCCACGGGACCCATCAGCCCCGGTAGAAGGTAGAGAAGCGCCGCCGTCAGCAGCAGCGACAAAAGCAGGCTTGCCCGCCGTCCCCACACGGCCCTTCCCCCTTTTCCCAAGATCGCCCAAGGATATGCCGTCCGCGCCGCCAACATGCCCTTCCCCCTCTGGACCTTCCCGCCCAAACATGCTATACTGAAAAAAACATGATTCCATAAGGAGGCACCCGATTCATGATCGCCATTGCCTGTGACCACGCCGGCATCGACCTCAAGCCGCACGTCATCGCCGTTTTGGACGAGCTGGGCATCCCCTATAAGGACTTTGGCACCAACAGCCACGAGAGCGTGGACTATCCCATCTATGGCGCGCGCGCCGCCAACGCCGTAGCCAGCGGCGAGTGCAGCATGGGCATCGTCATGTGCGGCACGGGCGTGGGCATCGGCATGGCCGCGGGCAAGGTGCACGGCATCCGCTGCGTCACCTGCACCGACACCTACTCCGCCAAGATGAGCCGCCTGCACAACAACGCTAACATGCTGGCCCTGGGCGCGCGCGTGCTGGGCAGCGAGCTGGCCAAGGACATCGTGCGTATCTGGCTGATGACCGCTTTTGAGGGCGAGCGCCACGCGCGCCGCGTGGGCATGATCGACCGTCTGGACCGGGGCGAGGCGCTGGAATAAACCCCGTTTCAGCATGCGTACGGGCGGGTATACAAAAGACCATCCCCCGTCATGCAAGGAGGTCTTTGCCCATGTTCCCCATTCAGCCGTCGCCGGGAAAGCAGGCCGCGTCCGCGCGTACCGTTTCGTCCGAAACGGCTGTTTTTGTGCTCAGCCACGAAGCGCGGCATGCGCTGCGCCGGCGCTTCGGTCTGGAGGACAGCCAGTTGGACCATGCGCTTGGGCTTCTGGGCGCCGAGCGTGTGGAGGGCCCGGAGGGACCCGTCGAGCAGGAGGCCGCCGAGCTGATAACCCGTCTGCGTGAAGGCCGTCTGCCGTGGTTCATCCATGCCTGTCCGCGCTGGCGCCGCGACGTATTGCGACGCATGCCGTCGCTACAGCCCTGCTTCTCCCTGCCCAGGCCCGTCCCCTGCGTCGCGGTGGTGAGCTGCGCGGCGCGCAAGGCCGACTTCGCGGGCGAGGGCTGGGCAGGCGCGCTGACCGTCCGGGAGGCTGCCCTTGGGCTGATGAAAAACGGCATGCGGCCCGTCCGGGATGCATGCCGTCCGTCCGGCGGCCCCGCCTGGCTGGAGCGCGTGATCCAGCGCGCCCATCGCCTTGCGGGCGAAAGCGGCGCCTCCCTCCCGTCCTTTTCCCCCGCCGGGGAATTCGCGGGCGTGGAGACGGCGCGCTTTACCCTGCTGGGCCGGGAGCTGCGGGCCGCCCGCGTGCGCGGCGCCGCCGAAATGGAGCGTCTTCTCAGGCTTTTCACCCCTCAGGGGCTCCCCTGGGAATTGATCGAGGTGCTTGTCTGTGCAGGCGGGTGCGAGCGAGGCTGATTTCAGCCCGGCGTGCCCGCTTTTTTTGTCCAAAAGGAAAACCTGCGCCGTCTTTTTTTCGTCTTAGCATATGGAGGGGGTTCCAGCGCACGAAGAAGGAACGATCCCCTTCCCTACGAAAGGAGCGATCGTGTGGATGCCGTGACGTTTCAAACGGAAGCCATGCGGTATGAGCGGCTCATGTATCACGTCGGCTACTCCATCCTGCACAGCGATCAGGACTGCGCCGACGCCGTGCAGGAAGCGCTCATGCGCGCATGGCAGAAGCGGGACACGCTGCGCAGCCAGGCCCGCTTTCGCCAGTGGCTGATGAAAATTCTGGTCAACACCTGCCGGGACATGCTTCGCCAGCGCCAGAAGGTCGTCTGCATGCCGCTGGAGGAGGACACCCTGCCTGCGCAGCCGCCTGCCGAACCCCTGCCGCTGAGGGAATGTATCGACCTGCTCAAGCCGGAATGGCGCATCACCGTGCTTTTGTACTATCTTGAAGGCTTTTCCGTGGCTGAAATTGCCGATTCGCTGGGTTTGCCTCAGGGCACCGTCAAGACGCGCCTGATGAAGGCGCGCGCCCGCCTGAGCACCCTGCTCCGCGAGGACTGGGAGGAGGGAGAGCAATGAACGATCGCGAATTTCGTAACAGGTTGAATCAGGCCCTGCCGGATGCGCCGGAGGTCTTCCACCGCGCCATGACCGACACGCTGAACGCCATCGTGCGTCAGGAGGGCAGGCGGCGCGCGGCCTCGGCGCGAAAGCTGCGGCGCACGCTGCTCATCGCCGCCCTCGTTACGCTGCTGCTGGCCTCGGCCGCCGTGGCCGCCTATCATTGGAAGTTGTTTGACGCGGTGTGGTTCTTCAACGCGCCGCCCGCCAGCGAAGGGGTTGCCCGGCAGTCCAATCTGTTTGAGGGGACGGTCAACGGCGTGGAGGTTACCGTCAACGAGGCCGTCTACGACGGCCGCACCCTCTACCTGATGTGGACCTACCGCCTGCCGGAGGTGGACGTGCCGCTGGGCGTAGCTGAGGATGGCACGCCGTTTCTGGGGCTTTCCGAGGAAGCCCACCAGCTGTTGCAGGCGTATGACATGCGGCT
Source organism: uncultured Eubacteriales bacterium (assembly GCA_944333375.1). Next base: position 336 of record CALVKX010000072.1, on the reverse strand, counting down.
ATGGACCGAACGTATCTGGTTTGACGGCAGGGAGGCGGACATGACCACCGCAGGTTCCGGCGGGATGACCACCGGCACCGCCGAGCCGGGCGTCATCGAGGAATACCGCTACCTGCGGCTGGATAAGGACGATGTCTTTCTGGACGGCAAGGTGGAAGTCGCCTTGCCCATCGGGCCGCCGCCGGAGGGCTTCTATCCTCCATCCGAGCACCCCGAAATCTTTGACGAAAACATGCGCATGCGCCTGCCCGACGAGGGTGTCATCACCTTTACGCTGGACGTGACCGGCATGGCGGACCGCGTGGTGACCGAGCATCCGTGCATCCCCGTTACGAC
>CALVKX010000071.1 GCA_944333375.1 uncultured Eubacteriales bacterium | reverse complement strand
CTGTGCCGCCGGATGGTAACGCAGTTCGGCATGAGCGATTCCATCGGCACCATGTACCTGGGCAGCGACCAGGAGGTCTTTGTGGGCATGGAGTTCGGCCAGAGCCGCGAATACAGCGAGCAGAGCGCCGCCGCCATCGATCAGGAGGTCAAGCGCCTGCTGGACGAGTGCTACGCGCGCGCCTGCAAGCTGCTCAGGGACCATCAGGATAAGCTGGTGGCCGTGGCCGAGGCGCTTTTGGAGCGCGATACGCTCACCCGCGCCGACTTTGAGCGCGTGATGCGCGGCGAGCCGCTCCCGCCCATGACCGAGGTGGAGAAGATGCAGCCTTCCGACGGCGCCCAGAGCGACCCGACGCCCGACGCGCAGGCCGACGGCGCCCAGACCCCCGGCTTTGCCCCTGAGGGCGCGGAGGAGGATGGCGAGCCTTTTGTGGAACCTGAGGACGAATGAAACGGTGAGCCCGGCGGACCTGCATGTTCACAGCGTGTTTTCCGACGGCCTGAAGACCCCGCCGCAGCTTTGCGCCATCGCGGCGCGCCTTGGCATCAGGTGGATCGCGCTGTGCGACCATGACACCATGGACGGCCTGGAGGCGATGGCGCAGGCCGTAGATGAGGAGAATCGTGCGCGCGGCGGCCAGATCCTGACGCTGATCCCCAGCGTGGAGGTGAGCACGGGGCCGGGGGGCCGCACGCACCTGCTGGCCTACGGGGCCAGGCCGGATCACGCGCAGCTCAGGGCGTTTCTTGGTCGGGTCTGCGCGGACCGCGGCGAACGGGCGGCGAAGATGATCCGGCGCCTGGAGGAACTGGGGATGCGCATTACGCCGCAGATGCGCGCCCTGCCGGCCATTCCCAGCGTCGGACGGGCGCACATCGCGCGGGCGCTGGTGGAGGCCGGCGAGGCCGGTAGCGTTCGGCAGGCATTCGAACGGTATCTGGCGGAGGGAAAGCCCGCCTACGTCCCGCGCAAGCGGCTGGACACGGGCGAGACGGTGGCCGCGCTCAGCGGCATGGGTCTGGTCACGGTGCTGGCGCATCCCATGCGCCTGGGGCTGGACGAAGCGGCCCTGCGTGCGCTGATCCTTGAATGGAAGGCGCACGGGCTCAGGGGAATCGAGGCCTATCATCCCTCGGCGTCGCACGGGGACGCGCGCATGCTCGATGCGCTGGCCCGTGCCCAGGGGCTGCTGGTGACCGGCGGCAGCGACTACCACGGCGACACGGATGTACGGGCGCGCATGGGCCGCCTGCCCGCAGGCTGGTTAACGGCCGAGGAGGACGTGCGGGCGCTGATGTCGGCGGTGGCGCGGACGCGGTTGAAAGCGGCCGACGACTTGCAAAAGGAGCAGCAGGATGTATAACCAGGGATACCGCCCTCAGCCGGGGCAGACAAAGAGCGGTTACTACGACACGCAGGGCAACTGGTACGCGCCCCCGCCCGGGCCGTCCAAGCCCGCTCAGCCCAAGCGCCGCGCCTCCGGCCCGCCGCCACAGCGGTCCGGCAAAAAAAGGCCGCGCAAAAAGCGCAGCCTCAAATGGCAGCTCTTTAAGGTCCTGCTGGTGCTCATTTTGCTGGGCGGCGCCGGCGTGTGGGGTTATGTCTGGAAGACGCAGAGCGACGTGCGGCCTTATCTCAATGTCTTTGTGGACAACGTGAGCGTGGACGGCATCGATCTCTCGGGCCTGACCTGGGCCGAGGGCAGCCAGCTGGTGTGGGACCAGGTCAACCAGAAGCAGAACGGCTGGTATGTCCGCCTTCGCAACACCAACGGCCAGTACAAGGACATCACCGCCCAGACGCTGGGGATCTCCTTTGATCCCACCGCGGCGCTCAACGCCGCCTGGGCCATCGGGCATGACGTGGACGAGAACAACCGCAAGGACATCTTCGAGCTCCAGGAGGAGATCGAGGCGGCCAGGACCACGCAGAACGCCTTCTTCAGCGCCCAGCAGAGCGCCAACACCGCGCCCATCGACGAGATTTTGCAGACGCTGGAAAACGCGGCCTACCGCACGCCCAGCGACGCCTATATCATCAGCTTCAACCCCGACGATGCCAGCAATCCCTTCACCTTCCAGCAGGAGGTCTACGGCCAGAGGCTGGATACCAGCACTGTGCGCGAGCAGATTTTGCAGATGGTGCAGAACCTTGAAAGCGGCGAGGTGCTCCTTGAGCCGGAGAGCATCGCGCCCAACGTGACCGTGGCCGACCTTGAAAAAACCGTGGAGCTGCGCTATCGCGCCGTCACCCCCATCTCCAGCGCCTCCACCGAGGACCGAACCGAAAACATCCGCATCGCCTTCTCCAAGATCAACGGCATGACATTGGCCAACGGCAGCAAGTTCAGCTTCAATGACACCGTGGGCCGCCGCAGCATGGAGAACGGATTTTTGCCTGCCATTGAATACGCCTACGGGACCGAGCAGTGGGGCTGGGGCGGCGGTGTGTGCCAGGCCAGCACCACGGTATACCTGGCGGCCATCCAGGGCGGTATGACCATCCTCAGCCGTGAGCCGCACTCCATGGCCGTCAGCTACACGGAATACGGCAAGGACGCCACCGTGAGCGATACCCGCGGCCGCGAGATCGACTTCTCCTTCCGCAACGAATCCGGCGGCACGGTGTATCTGGCGGCGCATGTGACCGGCTCGGGCAGAAAGAACCTCCAGTGCGAGGTGCGTCTCTACGGTCCCTCGCTCAACGGCGTCAGCTATGAACTGGTGACCGAGACCGTCGAGGTCATCCCCAAGCCCGAGGAGGCCATCATCAAGGAGGACGAGGACGCCACCTATGTGACCTATGTGGACGAGACCAAGACCATCAACGGCCGCGAGGGCTACAAGGTGGACGCCTATCTCATCACCTATGTGGACGGTGTGGAAACCGGCCGGGTAAAGGTGAGCACCGACACCTATCCCGCCAAGGCGGACACCGTGTATGTGGGCGTGACTCCGCGGGAGGTACTGTGAAGACGACGCTTGGCTGCATCCGCCGCGCGGATGAGGACTTTCACATGATTCAGCCGGGCGACCGCATCGGCGTGGGCGTGAGCGGCGGCAAGGACAGCCTGCTTCTCCTGCGCGCGCTGGCGCTGTACCGCTACGTCCGGCACCATGATTTCACCATGACCGCGCTCATGCTCACCATGGGCCGGGAAAAGCCGGACACCTCCGCCATCGAGGCCCTTTGCCGCGAGCTGGACGTGCCCATCGTGATTCGCCATACCGAGATCTACGAGATCCTCTTCGAGTGGCGAAAGGACCCCAACCCCTGCGCGCTGTGCGCCAAGATGCGGCGAGGGATGCTGTGCGACATGTGCACCGACCTGGGCCTTAACAAGCTGGCGCTGGGCCACCACCGGGAGGACGCGCTGGAGACGCTGATGATGAGCGTGATCTTTGAGGGCAGGCTGCATACCTTCCATCCCTGCTCATATATGAGCCGCAGCAACCTCACGGTGATCCGGCCCATGGTGTACCTGCCGGAGAAGCACGTGCTGCACATGCGGCGCGCGCTGGACCTTCCCGTGCTCCAAAACCCCTGCCCCGCCAACGGGCATACCAAGCGCGAGGAGATGAAGGAGCTGCTTTCCCTGCTGTGCAAGCGCTACCCCAACGCCAAGGAGAGCATGCTGGGCGCGCTGCGCAACGAGGCGCAATACGGCCTGTGGAACCGCACGGGCGTTGACGCGCCGAAGGGAACGTGATACACTGCTACGCGTGCCATTTTTTGAAAGGAAGCTCTGAGAGAATGAAACTGCTCAATCAGATCCTGCGCGGCGTGGTCATCGGCGTGGCCAACATCATCCCCGGCGTCTCCGGCGGCACGATGATGGTGTCCATGGGTATCTATGACACGCTGATTCACTGCATCACCCATCTGTTCAGCGAGTTCAGAAAGAGCGTCAAAACGCTCCTGCCCTATGCCGTGGGCATGCTCCTTGGCATCGTGGCGCTGGCGAGCCTGCTCAAATTTCTCTTTGCCAACTACGCCCTGCCCACCTCCACGACCTTCATCGGCCTCATCCTGGGCGGCCTGAGCCCGCTGCTGGACAAGATCCGCCACAAGAAGCTGGGCGCCGTCTCCATCGGGGTGTTCGTGCTGTTCTTCGCCGGCATCATCGCCCTGGCGATGACCGGCGACGTGTCCAATCCCGAAACCCTGACGGTGGACGCGGGCCAGATGGTCATTCTGCTGGTGATGGGCGCCGTGGCCGCCGCGACCATGATTATCCCGGGCGTGTCGGGCAGCATGGTATTGATGCTGCTGGGCTATTACACCCCTGTGCTCAACGCCGTGGACGCGATGAAAAACGCCGTCTTTTCCATGGATTTTGCCGCCATGGGCGCGCCGCTTCTGATGCTCGTGCCCTTTTGCGCAGGCGTGGCGCTGGGCATCTTCGGCGTGGCAAAGCTCATCGAATGGCTTCTGTCCGGCTTCCCCACCCAGACGTACTGCGCGGTGTTGGGGCTGGTGGTCGCCTCGCCCGTGGCGATCCTCCTGCGCACGGACATGACCGGCGTGAACTGGGTGATGATCGTCGTCAGCCTCCTGACCTTCGCCCTTGGTTTTGCCGCCGCCATGATGCTGGCGCGCGGCAGCGCCGAAAGCCCCAAGGCCTGAACCGATTTTGCATCCGCCGTCCCCGAGCGCCGGCTTCGGGGGCGGCTTTTGTTCCCCCCTTGAAAGGCCTGCCATTTTCGGGTATACTGGTTCTACACTTGCCTCTGAAAGACGGCTTTGTTTGTATACTCATGACGGAAAGGTGCGTGTAAGACATGGCGACGGATCTGGAAATCGCGCGCGAAGCAACGCTTACCCCCATCGAGGACATCGCCCGGGCGGCGGGCTTTCTGCCGGAAACCGTTTCTCCCTACGGCCGCTATGTGGCCAAGATCGACCAGCGCGCCTATGCGGACCTGCCCCAGCGCGCCAAACTGGTGCTGGTGACGGCCATCAACCCCACGCCCGCCGGCGAGGGCAAGACCACCGTGTCCGTGGCCTTGGCTGACGGCATGCGCTGCATCGGCAAAAACGCCATGCTGGCCCTGCGCGAGCCCTCTCTGGGCCCGGTCTTTGGCATGAAGGGCGGCGCTACGGGCGGCGGCTATGCCCAGGTGGTGCCCATGGAGAGCATCAACCTGCACTTCACCGGCGACCTGCACGCCATTACCGCCGCCAACAACCTGCTCTGCGCCATGGTGGACAACCACATCCAGCAGGGCAACGCCCTGGGCATCGACCCCAGGCGGGTGTGCTTCCGCCACTGCCTGGACGTAAACGACCGGCAGCTGCGCCACATTGTGCAGGGGCTGGGAGGCACGCAGAACGGCACGCCCCGCGAGGACGGCTTTGACATCACCGCCGCCAGCGAGGTCATGGCGACCTTCTGCCTGGCCGCGGACCTTACCGACCTCAAGGCCCGGCTGGGGCGCATCGTGGTCGCGCGCACCTATCAGGGCGCGCCGGTCACGGCGGGCGACGTGGGCGCGGCGGGCGCCATGACGGCGCTCCTGCGCGACGCCTTCAGCCCCAACCTCATTCAGACCATCGGCCATACGCCCTGCCTGATGCACGGCGGCCCGTTTGCCAACATCGCCCACGGCTGCAACAGCGTGGCCGCCACGCGGCTGGCGCTGCGCATGTCCGACTATACGGTGACGGAGGCGGGCTTCGGCGCGGACCTGGGGGCGGAGAAGTTCCTGGACATCAAGTGCCGCATGAACGGGCTGTGGCCCAGCGCCATCGTGCTGGTGGCGACCGTGCGCGCGCTCAAGCATCACGGCGGGGCCGCGAAGGGCACCTACGCCGAGCCCAACCCCGAGGCGCTCAGGGCCGGCATGGCCAACCTCCTCAGCCACGTGAAAAATATCCGCGAGGTCTGGCAGACCCCCGTGGTGGTGGCCCTCAACCGCTTCGCCACCGACACGGCGGAGGAGCTCGGGCTGGTGTCCTCGCTGCTGGCGGAGCAGGGCGTAGCCTGTGCCCCCTGCAACGGCTGGGCCGAGGGCGGCAAGGGAACCATGGAGCTGGCAAGGCTGGTGTGCGATACCGCGGATCAAAACCCCGCGCCAGCCCCCAGCTACACCTATCCCGACGAGGCATCTTTGGCCGACAAGATCCGCGCCATCGCCACGCGCATCTATCACGCCTCGGAGGTCAGCTTTGCGCCCCAGGCCCTCAAGGATCTGGCCCAGCTCGAGGCGGACGGCTTCTCCGCCTGCCCGGTCTGTATCGCCAAGACCCAGTACTCCATGAGCGACGATCCCAGCCGCCTGGGCGCGCCCGAGGGCTACGCCCTCACCATCCGATCCGCCCGCCTCAGCGCAGGCGCCGGGTTCGTGGTCGCCTTCGCGGGCAGCATCATCGCCATGCCCGGGCTTCCCAAGGTCCCCGCGGCGCTGAGCATCGACGTGGACGAAAACGGGGAGATCACCGGCCTGTTCTGACAGATCATTCGGCGCAACACACCTCACAGGCGCTGTGCGCTCTATTGAAGGAGGGTTCCCATGCAAAGCCTGCAAATGCAACTGTTACATCTGCTTCAGGAGGATTGCCGCCTGCCCTTGGAGAAACTGGCAGTGATGACCGCCTCCACCGTGGAGACCGTCGCCACCGTCATTGACGACATGGAGCGAAACGGGATCATCCTGCGCTACGCGCCCGTCATCAACTGGGACAAGACGGATCGCGAGCGCGTGGAGGCGATGATTGAGGTTCGCGTAACCCCGCAGCGCGACCAGGGCTTTGACGCCATCGCAGAGCGCATCTACCGCTTCGACGAGGTCAAATCCGTCTACCTCATGAGCGGCGCCTACGACCTGCTGCTGCTGGTGGAGGCGCATACCCTCAAGGAGCTGGCCTACTTCGTCAGCACCAAGCTCAGCACCCTGGAGACCGTCACGGGCACGGCGACGCACTTTGTGCTCAAGCGCTACAAAAGCGACGGCGTCATCTTTGAAGGCAACGATGGCGACAAGAGGCTGGTGGTGACGGCGTGAGCTTCGAACCTTCGCGCTACCTCAACCAGAGCATCCTGGCGGTGCCCAAGAGCGGCATCCGCAAGTTCTTCGACGTGGCCGCCACCATGCCCGGCGCGATCTCGCTGGGCGTGGGCGAGCCGGACTTCGTGACCCCGTTCCATATCCGCAACGCGGCCATCAACAGCCTGCTTGACGGCGAGACCGCCTACACCAGCAACTGGGGGCTGCTCAGCCTGCGTCAGGAGATCGCCCGCTACATGCAGGACCGCTATCACCTGACCTACGATCCCCAAAAGGAGATTCTGGTGACGGTCGGGGCCAGCGAGGGCATCGACCTGAGCCTGCGCGTGCTGATGAACCCGGGCGACGAGGTGCTCATCCCCGAGCCCAGCTATGTCAGCTACGCGCCGGGCGTGGTCTTTGCCGGGGGCGTGCCCGTGCCCGTGCCCACCAGCGAGGAAAACGGCTTTGCGCTCATGCCCGAGGCGCTGGCCGCGGCGGTCACGCCCCGGACCAAGGCCGTTATCCTGCCCTATCCCAACAACCCCACCGGCGCGGTGCTGGACCGTCCGCTGCTGGAGCGCCTGCGCGACATATTTGTGGAAAACGACCTCATCGTCATCAGCGACGAGATCTATTCCGAGCTGACCTATACCGAGGACGGCCATACCAGCATCGCAAGCCTTCCCGGCATGCACGAGCGCACCGTCGTCCTCAACGGCTTCAGCAAGGCCTTTGCCATGACCGGGTGGCGCATGGGTTATCTCTGCGCGCCCGCCGCCTTCACCGACGTGATGTGCAAGATCCATCAGTACACCATCCTCTGCGCGCCCCGGCAGGGGCAGGTGGCCGCCGAGGAGGCGCTCCGGCAGGGCCGGGAGGACGGCTATCACGACGTGCTTTCCATGCGCGAGAGCTATGACCAGCGCCGCCGCCTGATGGTTCAGTCCTTCCGCGACATGGGCCTGAGCTGCTTTGAGCCGCTGGGCGCGTTCTACGTATTCCCCGGCATCCGAAAGACCGGCCTGAGCAGCGAGGAATTCTGCCAGCGCCTGCTGAGCGAGAAAAAGGTCGTCACCGTTCCCGGCACGGCCTTCGGCGCCAGCGGCGAAGGCTACATCCGCTGCAGCTACGCCACCGGCATCGCCAAGCTCACCGAGGCGCTGTCGCGCATGGCCGATTTTGTGTCATCCCTCTGAACCCTTTAGTCCAATCCCGGAGGTGGCTGAATGATCCCGAAAAACAGGCGTTTTTCCTTTATCCTCGTGCTGATGATGTGCCTGACCCTGTGCCTGACCGCGCTGTGCGAGGGGGACACGGAGGAGGTTTCCATCACCATCTTTGACGAAAACGGCGAGGTCATCCTGGGCGAAACCCCGGAGCCGGAGGTCACCCCCGAGCCCACCGTGGACCCCTCCGAGCCGGTCTATGAGGCGGACGGGTCCATTCTGCTGACCATGACCTTCACCGGCGACATGACCATCGGCTCCAACGTCCAGTCCAGCGGCAAGTCCATCTTTGAAAAGGAGCTGGAGAAGCAGAAGGGGGATATCAACTTTCCCTTCCGAAACATCCGCGACATCCTGCTGGCGGACGACCTGACCATGGTCAACTTCGAGGGCACGCTCACCACCGAGGGGCGCAATCCCGACAAGACGGGCAACGAATTCCTCTTTCGCGCGGACCCCAGCTATGTGGAGATGCTGCCCGCGGGCGGCGTGGACACGGTGTCGCTGGAGAACAACCACGTGCTGGACATGGGGGAGAGCGGCCTTGAGGAGACCAAGGAAACGTTGCTGGACGCCGGCATCCCCTACGCCAGCGAGGACGAGCCCGCCATCCTGACCGTCAAGGGCGTCAAGATCGGCAGCCTGGCCTACCAGACCTTCGGCGGACGGCATGACGAGTTGATCGAGAAGGTGCCCGGCGATATCCAGGAG
>CALVKX010000070.1 GCA_944333375.1 uncultured Eubacteriales bacterium | reverse complement strand
GATCGGCAAAGCTGATGTGCAGGTGCGGGACGCCGTCGATAATCATGCCCTGCACGGCGCCGATTTCAATGGGCTTGCTGATGGTGAAGAAAGCGTTCTGGGCGTCGTCGTCCAGCGTCTGCACGCGATGGTAGACGGCCTGGCGCAGCGAGCCGACACAGCTGGTCACAATCGCCGTGCGGACGCCCAGCTCCCTGGCCGCCGCCGTGATGCTCTCCAGCACGTCCTCCCCCTTTTGCAGGTGCAAAACGAGCTGACGGCCCAGGACATTGGAAACATAAGATCTCATAAAACAGGTCCTCCTTCGTTTTTTGGCATTATCCCTTTACGGCGCCCGCCGTAATTCCATCGACCAGATACCGCTGGAAAATGATGAACATTCCAAACAGGGGGATGAGCGAGAGGGTGGACATGGCGAACAGCGCGCCCCAGGAGTTGGACCCCGTGGAGTCAATAAACATGCGAAGCGCCAGAGAGACAGTGTAGTCGCTGAGGTTGTTGATGTAGATCATCTGCATGAAAAAGTCGTTCCATGTCCACAGGAAGGAAAAAATCATTGTCGTGATGAGCGCGGGAACGGACAGGGGCAGGATGATGCGAAGGAAGTGCATCACATGCCCGCAGCCGTCGATGATGCACGCTTCGTCCAGCTCCGAGGGCAGGCCCCGCATGTACTGAGTCATCATGAAGATGAAAAAACCGTCGCAGGCGAGAAATTTGGGCAGAAGCATGGGAAGGTAGGTGTTGAGCAGCCCCATTTTGTTAAACATGATAAACTGCGGAATCAGTTTAACGTGCTTGGGAAGCATCAACGTCCCCATCATCAGGGTGAACATAAGGCCGCGGCCGCGGAATTGCAGCTTTGAAAACGAGTAGGCGGCGGTGGAACAGGAGATGATGTTGCCCACGATGGCGAAGAAAACCAGGGAGAACGAGTTTTTAAAGAAGGTAGCGAAGGTAAAGCCGGAGAGGCCCTTCCAGCCGTCAACGTAGTTTTGCAGCGTGGGGGCGATGGGCAAAAGCGCCTTGGAGGAGAAGATCTCCTTGGTGTCCTTGAAGGAGGCGCACACCATCCACAGCAGTGGGTAGACCATGGTGATAGCAAAGAGAATCACAAGGAAATGGAAGAGCAGTTCCTTTCTTTTACGCCTGGACATCTTACCCCTCCTCAATCATAGTAAACCCATTTTTTCGCGGAGGCGAAAAGCAGGCCGGTGACGGTTCCTATAATGATAAGCAGCACCCAGGCCAGCGCGGAGGCATAGCCCATTTTGAACTGCGAAAACGCTTGGATATAGAGATAGAGGGAATAAAAAAGGGTTGAATTGAGTGGAGCGCCGGTACCGTTGGAGATGATGTAGGCGGGCGTAAAGGCCTGAAAGGCGTTGATGACCTGCATGACGATGTTGAAAAAGACCATGGGCGTCAGCAGGGGAATGGTAATTCTGAAGAACTGACGCGCCTTGCTTGCCCCGTCAATCGAAGCGGCTTCATAGTAATCCGCGGGGATTTGCTTGAGCGCGGACATAAAGATGACCATGGAGGAACCGAATTGCCAGACGGCCAGGAAAATCAGCGTATTGAGCGCGGTGGAAGGCGTGGAGATCCAGTTGATCCCCTTGATGCCAAACACCGCCAGGATCTGGTTGAACAGGCCGGTTTTGTTGAAGATCTGCCGCCAAAGAATGGAGATGGCCACGCTCCCGCCAAAGAGGGAGGGCAGATAGTAGATGGCGCGGTACACGCGCACGAAGGGACGGTCTTTTTTGAGCGCGTTGGCCAAAAGCAGGGCAAAGGCCAGCTGCAGGGGGACGGACAGGAATACATAGCGGAACGTGACGCCAAGGCTTGTCCAGAAACGCTCGTCCCCAAGCATGTTTGCGTAGTTGTCCAGGCCGATCCAGACGGGATCGGTGAGCATGTCATATTTATTGAAGGAGTAAAACAGGGATGCAAGCATCGGGAAAACCGTAAGGCCCAGAAACCCGATCATCCATGGAAGCAAAAATGCGTATCCCGCAATGGTGGTTCGCGTTTTTCTTGACATAGCTATCAAACCTTCTTTAGATAAAACTGCACGGGTTCACACGAGCGGCAACGCTCGATGTGTTTATGGACGCGCACATCCTGACCGGGATTTTTCCCGCCGTTGCTTGGTGGCCCTGGGAAAGCCGGCTTTCCCAGGGCCGCCGCAAAATGGGTTACTTCTGGTTTTCCTCAACGATTTGCATGATGCGGGTGCAATATTCCTCCGCGGCCTCGGCGGGCGTAATCTCACCCCAGAGGACCTTGTCGCGGATCTCGGCGTAGGTGTTGTTCATCTCGGAATAGCCGGCCGGGAGCTGAGCGCCGGTTCCCGCGAGGGGCTGGACAAGCGCGACATAATCCAGGGCGTACTTTTGCGGCTCGGTCATGAACTGCTTGATGTACTCGTTCATGTCGCTGTTGACGGGCGTGCCCTGCTGAATCAGGAGGTGCTTGAGGCAGCGCTCGTCGTTTGTGAAGAAGTCCAGGAAACGGGCGGCCCATTCCTTGTTCTCCTCGGAGGCGCCGGAGTAGATGGCGTTGTGAGCGCCCTCGATGTACACGCCGCGGGTGTTCTCGGCGCCCAGCGGGGAGCGCACGGCGACGACTTTGTCATCCATGACCAGCTGATACTGGTCCAGGCGGTTGACGGGGATCTGGGTCACGGCGGTGAGGCCCTGCGCGAAGCTCTTCATCTCCAGGGCGGCCGAGACGTTCTCGGTGGTGGTGGCGGCATCGGGGATGACGTCATCCTGCATCATCTGCTGCCACATCGCAAACCACTTCTCCACGATGGCCTCATCGTGGCCCAGGCTGAAGTCCTCGTTGAACAGCTCGTAGCCGTAGGAGCGCAGATAGATGCGGAAGAAGTTGTACTCATAGAACATGTCGCAGAAATACACGTCCTCGCCCGCCGCCAGCGCCTTCTCGCGGAACTCGTAGGCCTTGGCCACCAGGTCGTCCCACGTCCAGTCCTCGGTGATGTCGGGCACTTCCACGCCGATGCGATCCAGCATGGTCTGGTTGGCCAGCAGCTCGTTGAGGGTGATGCCCTGGCTTATCATGTAGAGCTTGCCGTCGATCTTACCGTCGTTGATAACGGCATCGGAGAGCTTGTCCAGATTCAGGATGCCGCTTTCCACGTAGGGCGTCAGATCGGTCATGGCGCCGCGGCTGGCAAACTCCACGGCAAAGCGGGGGTGCATGCCGAAGATGTCCGGAGCGGCATTGCCGGCCAGCTGCGTAGCGAGCTTGTCAAAGAAGTCGTTGAAGGTGCCGGGCTCGCGGATGATGGTCACGTTGGGATAGATGGCTTCAAATTCGTCGCAGATCGCGTTGTATACCTCGTGGCGGTTGGTGTCGCCCCACCAGGCAAAACGCAGCTCGATTTGCTCCTCGCTTTCAGCCGATGCGATTGTGATGCAGGATAACAGCATCGTCACGGCCAACAGACAGGTAAGCAGTTTTTTCATCAGAGAATCCCTCCTTGTTTATTTGGTTTCCGGTTCCACCGGAATGACCGTCTCGTCCAGTTCCCAGTTCATCTCTCGGTAAAGCTGCTGACGCCCCTGCTTGTCATTGTTCATCTCCTGCCACGCATATTTGGCGACGTCGAACGCAACCTTGCGGGGAACCACGATTACGCCGTCGTTGTCCGCCACCACCACATCGCCAGGATAGATGGCTACCCCGCCGATGGCGATGGGAATGTCCTTTTCCAGATACCGCAGCCGCGCCTGGTCCATGCCCTGAGACACGTGCTTGCTCCATACGGGGATCTTCTGCAAAATGACCTCGTCCGTATCCCGGATTCCGCCGCCGCTGAGCAGGTAGCCCACGGCGCCTTTGCCGATGGGCGGGATGGAGTTGTTGGAGCCCAGCAGGCCGGCGTTGACGCCGGAAACATCAATGCAGATGAAGTCGCCCGGCTCCACGTCCTGCGTCCAGTGACGAACGGAACAGATATCGCGATAGTAGTCCGCCGCCCACTGGGTATAGGCCTCTCCGCGCTCCAGTGGGGCAGGCCCTTCATAGGGGAGGTAGCGGGCGGTGCGGGCGATACCCACACAGTGCGCAGGAAATAGCGGACGATAGTCCGGCGTCAGCGAGCCGTAATGGTGATAGCCCATCCAGTCCATTCCGTCGCGCACGTCCGTGACACGGCAGGGCTCATACAAACGAATCAGTTTCCGGTTTTCCTCCTGATAAGTCATGGTTATGCCTCCAACTGTCTTCAGGTGTTGTGTTTTTTTGACGCTATCTTCTCCGTCAACCGTCAACTTTATTCTAGGGATGATATCATATTTTGTCTACTCAATATATGCATAATGATTATCGAAATTGGGAAAAATGCTTGTCTAACAACGTTAATTATGTAAGATTTATGGTGAAAATTTGACGAATAAACTATTTTATATGGTGTTTTATCGTTTATATTTTGTTCTAAATGAAGATCATAACAAGAAAATATCTTCTCATATTTTGTCTAAATTATATCAGAAATAAAAGGAAGGGATTGCCTGACAATGGAAACCGCAGAGGAGCTGCGCCTTTGGAGGACAACGAAAAAGAGCCGTGCTTTTTAAGGCACGGCTCTCTATACGGTTGTTCACTCCCCCAAGGGCTTGAGCATCTGGCGGTCCACCCGCCGGAACAGCAGCAGGCACAGGACCAGCGACACCAGCTCGGCCACCGGGAAGCACCACCACACGGCGTTGAGGCCGCCCAGCGTGCTCAGCAGCCAGGCGGCGGGCAGGAGCACGAAGAGCTGGCGGCACAGGCTCATCAGCAGGCTCATAAAGCCCTTGCCGATGGCCTGGAAGACAGTGCTGAGCGTGATGCCAACGGCCGCGAGGACGAAATGGCTGCTGATGGTGCGCAGCGCCACCACGCCCACGGCGGTCAGGTCGCTGGTGCCCTCGGCCTCGAACAGGCTCAGCAGCGTTTCGGGGATGAGCAGGAAGGCCGCCGTGCCCACGGCCATGATGACCACGGCCAGCTTGACGGCGACGCGGATGGCGTCGTAGACGCGCTGGCGAAGGCGGGCGCCGTAGTTGTAGCCCACGATAGCGACCATGCCGTTGCTCAGGCCAAAGACCGGCATGAAGACGAAGGACTGGAGCTTGAAGTAGACGCCCAGGACGCTGACGGCGGTGTTTCCGTAGGCGATGAGGATGAGGTTCATCAGCACGTTCATCACCGAGGAGATGGACTGCATGATGATGCTGGGGAAGCCCACGGCCAGGATGCTTTTGATGACCAGGGGATCGGGGCGGAAGCCGCGCCAGCGCAGCTTGAGCTCGTGGTTTTTGAGCTGGTTGAGCACAAAGCCCAGCAGCATGCCGCCGATCTGGCCGATGACCGTGGCCGCCGCGGCGCCCGCCACGCCCATGCGCGGCGTGCCCAGCAGGCCGAAGATCATGATGGGGTCGAGGATGATGTTGATGATCGCGCCGGTGAGCTGCGTGGTCATGGAGAGGATGGTGTTGCCCGTGGCCTGCATCATTCGCTCAAAGGAGATGGAGAGGAACAGGCCGAAGCTGAAGATGGTCACGATGGCGAGGTATTCGCCGGCCATGCGCTGAAGCTCGGGGTCGGGGGTGAAGATGTGAAAGAAGCTGCGGGAGCCCAGGAGGCCGAAGAGCAGGAAGATCACAAAGCCGCACAGCTCCAGCAGGATGCCGCAGCGGGCCGCGTCCCGGGCCTCCTCGGGCCGCTTCTGGCCCAGCTTTCGGCTGATGAGGCTGTTGATGCCCACACCAAGTCCCGTGGCCACGGCGATCATGAGGATCTGAATGGGGAAGGCCAGCGACACCGCCGTGAGGGCGTCGGGGCTGTAACGCGCGACAAAAATGCCGTCCACGACGTTGTAGAGCGCCTGGACGAGCATGCTTATCATAATGGGCACCGATACCTTGGTGACCAATGGGCCCATGGGCATTGTGCCCAGCATCTTTGAGCGTTCCTGCTGCATAACCGGTTCTCCTTCTGTGCGTCTCTCTGTTATGGGTGCCTGACTATGGTAGCAGCAAAGCGCAAGTACGTCAAGGGTTTTTGTAAGGTTGACAACGCCCGTCGCCTCTTGCTAAAATCAGGACGCCGCGCCGGGCGGTACGATGGGGAGGAAACGTAGACAGGCGCTTTATCCATGTGGTATAATAACCAATCATATCATTAACTGCACGGGCAACGGAAGGACGGGGGAGTATGGGTACGGCGCACAAACGCAAAGCAAAGCGGCACGCCATTGAAAACCGCGAACTCAGCTGGCTTGCGTTTAATCGGCGGGTGCAGGAGGAAGCGGACAATCCGGACAACCCGCTTTTGGAACGCGCAAAGTTTCTTTCCATTGTCACCTCCAACCTCGACGAGTTCATCCAGGTGCGCTACAGCCGCATCTACGAGGCGGCCAGGAAAGGGGAAAAGGGCGCCCGCGCGCTCTACCGCCGCGTTAACCGCGAGGTGCTGCGCCAGAACAACGCCCAGTACCTGCTCTACGAGGGCATCCGAAGCGAACTGTACCTGCAGGGCGTCAGGCTCTACCCCACCTTCTCGCTGGACGAGGATCATATGCGGCGCGAAAAGGCGCTTTTTGAAAAGGAAATCCGCCCCTACCTCAAGGTCGAGCCGCTCAGGGACAGCCGTCCCCGCCAAAAGCAGCTCTACCTCCTGGTCAAACTGGCGCGCCCGCGTCCCAAGGACGCCCAGTTCCGCCTGGTGAGCGTGCCCGCGGCGCTGCCCAGGCTGTTTGACCTGTCCAAAAGCAAGGGCGAGCAGTACCTCATCCGGGTGGAGGACGTGGTCAAGCACTACCTGCACCGCATCTTCCCCAAGGACCAGGTGGAACACGCGGCGGTGTTTCGCATCATCCGCAACCAGAACTTCCCCGTTCAGGAGCGCAGCACGGACGACATCGTGCCCGCGGTGCGGGAGATGCTCTCCCAGCGCATCGGCGGCGAGGTGATGCGCCTGGAGGCCGAGGAGCGCATGAGCGAGGAGATGCTCACGCTGCTGATGAAGCACTTTGCCGTGGAGCGCGAGCGCCGCTACCGCGTCACGGGTCCGCTGGATCTGAATAGAATGTTGATGAACCTCTACGGGCAGGTCAAGCGGCCCGAGCTCAAGTTCCCGCCCGCACAGCCCGTGGAGATCCCCGAACTGATGGGGCCGGACGCCTTTGAACAGATCGACCGGCGGGACTTTCTGATGTACCATCCCTACCACAGCTTCGCGCCCGTGGTGCGCCTGATGAAGCTGGCGGCGGAGGACCCCACGGTCCGCGCCATCCGCCAGACGCTCTATCGCGTCAGCGGCAACAGCCCCATCGTCGCCGCCCTGGCGCAGGCCGCCGAGAACGGCAAGGAGGTCCAGGTGCTCTTTGAGGCGCACGCGCGCTTTGACGAGGAGAACAACCTCTACTGGGGCGAGCGGCTCAAGCGGGCGGGCTGCCGGGTGATGTACGGCCTTCCCAACCTCAAGACCCACAGCAAGATTACACTCTTTGAGCGCGAGGTGGATGGGGAAACCCGCCGCGAGGTCCATCTGGGCACGGGCAACTACCACGACGGGACGGCGAAGCTGTACACGGACTTCGGGCTGCTCACGGCCGATCCCACTTTGACCGCCGACGCGGCCGCCTTCTTCGAGGGGCTGGAGCGCGGCGGCGCGGAGCCGCTCAAGGAGCTGGTGACGGCGCCGGACCTGTTGGCCCCCACGCTGCTGGACCTGATTGAGCGCGAGAGCGGCAACGCCGAGGCCGGCCGTCCGGCCCGCATCCTGGCCAAGATGAACTCGCTGTCGGACAAGGAGATCATCAAGGCGCTGCTGCGCGCGGGGCGCGCGGGCGTGGAGATCGATCTGATCGTGCGCGGCATCTGCTGCGTGATCCCGCAGATCGAGGGCGTGAGCGACCATATCCGCGTGCGCTCCATCGTGGGGCGGCACCTGGAGCACGCGCGGGCCTTCGTGTTTGAAAACGGCGGGCAGCGCGAGGTGTACCTCTCCTCGGCCGACTGGATGCCCAGAAATCTTTACCGCCGCGTGGAGCTGATGTTCCCCGTCAAGGACGCGGCGCTTGCGCGGGCGGTGGAGAACGTGCTCTCTCTGCAATGGAACGACACCGAAAAGGCCCGCACGCGGCTGGCGGACGGCTCGTATGTGCTTTCCCCCCGCCACGCGGACGGCATAAACGCCCAGGAGACGCTGCTTAAGGATGTGGAGGGCGTCTTTGCGGGCAGGTATACCGCGCCGGAGGGCGCGGAGGCGTCCGGGGACGCCGGGGAGGAAAGAGTGGATGAGTGACTGGAAAACGCTGGTGCGGGAGGACCGCGAGGCCGTTTTGGCCCGCGATCCTGCCGCAAAGTCCATGGCCGAGGTCCGGCTGTGCTATCCGGGGCTGGTGGCGCTCAAGTCCCACCGCCGCGCGCACGCGCTCTATGAGAGGGGGCACGTGCTGCTCGCCCGCTGGATCAGCCAGCGCGCCCGGCACCGCACGGGCATTGAGATTCACCCGGGAGCGACCATCGGCCGCCGCGTGTTCATCGACCATGGCGACGGCGTGGTCATCGGCGAAACCACCATCATCGGCGACGACGTGACCATCTATCAGGGCGTCACCCTGGGCGGCACGGGCAAGGACACGGGCAAGCGCCATCCCACGATCCTCAACGGCGTCACCATCGGCGCGGGCGCCAAGGTGCTGGGGCCGATTACCATCGGCAACAACAGCAAGGTGGGCGCGGGCGCCATCGTCTTAAAGGACGTGCCGGACAACTGCACCGTCGTGGGCAACCCCGGCCGCATCGTCAAAAAGCAGCATCCCCAGCCCGCCGGCGAGGTGGACCTGGACCAGGTCAACCTCCCCGACCCCATGCTGGACCGCATGGAGGCGCTGGTCAAGCGCCTGAC
>CALVKX010000069.1 GCA_944333375.1 uncultured Eubacteriales bacterium | reverse complement strand
CGATCTCCCATGTCAGGCGGCCGTTAAAGACCACCCATAGCAAGAAGAACACGAAAAACATACGTTGGACCTCCTCCCTCTCGCAGACAATGGCCCGGCTTTCCTACTTAATAGGTAAGAAAGCCAGAACCATCAGTTTGACATTGTACGCCCCGATGCTTCAAAAGTCAACGCCGGCAAGGAACGGTTTCGTTTTTTTTCGGCAGGCTTAGCGGCTGCTTAGCGGTCTTTGGCGGTATAGATAGACGGCGTCGTACCAGAAGTTCGGGCTGGGCTCCGTGGCGACGAGCTCGTAGCGCTCCCCGATCCAGTCCGGCTGCTTTCCGCGGGTGACGACATACTCGCAAAGCCCCTCCCGCAGATAGCGGTTCTGCTCGTCAAGCATCTCCTCCAGCGGGACGTTGGTCTGGTGGAAGTACTTTACGCTGGGCACAAGGCCCGCCGCGGTGTAGAAACCCGCGTCCATGAAGCCGTAGTTGAGCAGCGTCGCGTCTTTTTCCAGATGGGCGGCGATGCGGTACTGCATGGTTTCCTCGCGCGGCTGGCCGAAGGAGGCGCCGTAGTCCGCGGTCATGTTGCCGCTGAGCAGCGGGCACAGGCCCACGCAGGCAAGGAGCGCGGCGCCGGCACAGGCGCAGAGCGCCCGGGAGGAGAGGTGACGGAGCGCGCGCTCCACCGCCAGCCCTGCGGGGATCAGCCCCAGCGGGGCGAATACGGAGAGCGCCAGGCCGTAGTAAGGGTAGCTCTTGCCGCCCGCGAACACGCCCACGGCGCCCGCGAGCGCAGCCAACCACACCGCGGCCCGGCCGGGGCGGCGCATGGCAAACCAGCTCAGGCCTGCCGCCACGAGCAGCGTATAGCGCAGGTTATCCCGCAGCCATTCCCAGCCGCACAGAAGCATGGCCTTGACGCGCTGCAGAAGGCCCGCGGCTTCCCCGGCAGCGGAGTAGAGAAAGAGATTGTCGTAAAAATAGGTGCCCAGCCAGTCCCCCAGCGCCCCGTTGAGGCCGAAGTAGAGCACCCACGGAAGCGTGGACAGCCCCACGCCCGCGGCCAGCCAGCCCAGCGTACGCCACATGCCGCGCACATCCCGCCGCCTGAGGGGCGTCAGCAGCAGCATCAGCAGCAGCCCGGCATGCACCCCGCATATGGTGAACTTCATCCACAGGACACAGCCGGCCAGCAGGCCGTTGACAAGCAATTCCCAGGCGGGCATGCGGCTCCTGCCGGCGCGGAAGTGGGCGAGCACGCTGTACAGGGACCATGCCATCAGCGGCAGGCATAGTTCCTCCGCGCTGTCGCCCTGGGCGAAGCTGGCCGAGGAGTAGATCAGCAGCGAAAGCACGGGCAGGAGAAGCCAGGCGGCCCTCCGTACCCCAAAGAGGCGCAGGAGCTGATGGACGGCGGCTAAAAAGGCGGCGGCGAAAAGCACCTCCATGAGATAGACGCCGGTGAAGTCGTCGAAGGAAACCAGCGCGCACAGCGCGTGCAGGGCATAGAGCAGCGGCCCCTTGTGATCGTACAGGTCGCGGTAGACCACCTGCCCCCGGGTCATGCCCTTGCCGATGGTGAAATAGATGTTGGCGTCCGACCAGTCGTTGATGGGATAGCCGAAGGAGGACTTGGAACAGAAAAACAGCACCGCCGCCGCCAGAAGCAGCGCATAGGCCAGCACGGGCGCGGCCTGCCGCCAGCGGGAGAAAACGGAGCGCATGGAACATTCCCCCTTTTGTCTAGCTGTTGCCATGCTCACAGTGTACCATATCCTGAGAAGGGAAACAAGGCGGCGCGTCAGGCGGGAGGGGACCGCTTGCAAAAATGGTTCGGACAGGGTACAATAGCTGCGTATCATACGAACTGATTGGGCCGATCGGCCCGCTTCTTCAAAGGAGGGTACGCATGAATCCCTATGTGTTTATGACCGATTCCGATTCCGACCTGCCCTGCCGTTATGTGGATGAGCTGGACATCAGCATGGTCTACATGCCCTACATGCTGGACGGCAAGGAGTACTTTGATGATCTGGGGCGAAGCGGCAGGCAGAAGGAGTACTTTGACAACATGCGCGCCGGCGCGGCGCCGGTGACGTCGCTGCTGCCCACGGCGGCCTATGTGGAGTACTTTGAGCCCTGCTTCAAAGACGGCAAGGACATTCTGTTCGTGGCGTTTTCCAGCCAGCTCTCCGGGACGATCAACAACGTCTATGCCGCGCGTGACGAGCTGCTGGCCAGGTACCCCGACCGCCGCATGACGGTGGTGGATACCCTGAGCATCTCCGCGCCGCAGACCATTTTGATCCTCAAGGCCCACGAGCTCTACCGCCAAGGCAAGAGCATGGACGAGGTGGCCCGGTGGCTGGAGGAGAACAAGATGCGCGCCCAGGCCTGGTTTACGGTGGACGATCTCAAATACCTGCGCCGGGGCGGCCGCATCGGCGCGATGGCGGCTACCGTGGGCACCATGCTCGATCTCAAGCCCATCATCACCGAAAACAGGGAAGGCAAGCTCGTCAGCTCCGACAAGGTGCGCGGACGCAAGGCGGCGCTGCGGCTCATCGCGGACAAGGCGGCCGAGAACATCGACGATCCCGCCCAGGCCATGACGATTATCCTGCATGCCGACGCGCCCGAGGATGCCGCCCGTCTGGAGGGCATGCTGCGCGAGCGCGTGCCCGCGCTGGGCGAGATCCAGACCCATTATGTCGGCCCGGTCATCGGCGCTCACTGCGGGCCCGGGACGGTCGCCATCTGCTTTTTCGGCAAGGAGCGTCCCTGCTGAGAAACGCCGTTGCAGGACAGAGCACAACGCCGCAGGCATCCCGTTGCAGGGGTGCCTGCGGCGTTCCTGTTGGAAGCAAGACAGGTCCCATAAGCCACAAAAAGCGACTTAACAGGACTTTTTCTTTCGTCAATGACGTTGATATAGTAAAGTCGCTGAACTGGAGGTGCATTATGGGAAGCTTTGAGATGAACTACCGGGACATGGGCAAGCGCGTGCGCAAGCAAAGGCAGCTCATTGGCATGACGCAACAGGAGCTGGCGGACCTGGTCGGCGTGAGCACGTCGTTTGTGGGCCATGTGGAGCGCGGAAGCCGCAAAGCCAGTTTGGAGACGCTTGTTGCCCTTTCCAACGCGCTGGGCGTCAGCGTGGACTATCTGCTGGCCGGAAGCCTCCAGGGCCCGGATGCAGAAGCTCCCTCCAACAACATGGACCCCAGCCGGCGCATGGTCATCCGGGAGATCCTCATGACCCTGCAGGAGCACCTCTCCGACTGGGGAGAGGATGAATGACCCTCATCCCAGCATCTCACGCACCACGTCCCGCATGGAATACAGCCCGGCAGGCTTGTCCAGCAGATAGCGCGCGGCGCGCAGCGCACCTTGAGCAAACAGGGCCCGGCTTTCGGCCCGGTGGGTGAGGATGAGCTCCTCGCCGTTTCCGTAAAAGCCCACCTCGTGCTCGCCGGTCACGGTGCCCCCGCGCACCGCATGGATGCCGACCTCGCCCGCCTCACGCCTCTGCGTGCGGCCATACCGTCCAAAGACAGGGTTCGCTTCGGGCCCTTTTTCTTTTTGGACAGATTCATAGAGCATGAGCGCTGTGCCGCTGGGGCTGTCGGCTTTCATACGGTGATGTTTTTCCACGATCTCCACGTCAAAGCCCTCCAGCGTCCGCGCGGCCATGCTCACCAGCTCCGTCAGCACATTCACGCCCAGGCTCATGTTGGCGCTACGCAGCACCGGCAGCGTCCGGGCCGCCTCGCGGATGCTGCTTAGCTCCACGTCCGTATAGCCCGTGGCGCACAGCACCACGGGCAGACGGCGGGCCAGGGCCGTTTGCAAAAGCTCGGGCAGGGCGTCGGGCCGGGAAAAATCAATCAGCACGTCCGCATCCCCGCGCATGAGCTCAAAGCCCGTCACCACGGGAAAGGCGACCGCCTGGCCCGTATAGGCCACATCCACGCCGCAGGTGACCTCCACCCCCGCGCCTTCCGCCGCCAGCGCCAGCTCGCGGCCCATGCGGCCTAGGGCGCCGCCGATGATGATCTTCATTCGTTTGCCCTCCTGTTGTTGTCTCAGGCGATGAGAATTCCCATGCCCACCAGCGCCTCGCGCAGCCTGCGCCGCGTGGCCTCGCCCGCCGGGATCAGGGGCAGGCGCAACTCGCCTCCGCACAGCCCCAGAAGCTCCATGGCGTGCTTGCAGGGAATGGGGCTGACCTCGCTGAACAGCGCGCGAACCAGCGGCAGACAATCGGTCTGCATCGACAGCGCCTTTTTCAGCGCTCCCGCGAAGTAGGCGCCCGTCAGCTCGCTCACATAGGCGGGAGCCACGTTGGCAAGCACCGAGATCACGCCCTCGGCGCCCAGCGCCAGCAGGGGATAGATCATGTCGTCGTTTCCGGAGTAGAGGGTGAGCCGGCCGCGCATGACGGCGGCCTTCTCCATCACGCGGGGCAGGTCGTAGCTGCTTTCCTTGAGCGCGACGAAGCGGCCGCTCTGTGCCAGGCGGTCGAGGGTCTCCGGCGCGATGTCCAGGCCGGTGCGGCTGGGCACGTTATAGAGGATGATGGGCAGCTCCGTATGCTCGGCGATGGCCATGAAGTGCGCGTAAAGCCCTTCCTGCGTCGTCTTGTTGTAGTAGGGGGTCACCACGAGCTGCGCCGCGCAGCCCAGGCCGCGGTAGCGCCGCTCGGTGTCGATGACGGTCTGGGTGCAGTTGCTGCCGGTGCCGCAGATCACCGGCACACGGCCGCGGACCGCGGCCACCGTCTCGCGGATGACCAGCTCGCGCTCGTCCGGGGTCAGGGTGGCGGGCTCGCCGGTGGTGCCGCAGGCGACGATGGCCGCCGTGCCGTTGACCACATGCATCTCCACCAGCCGGCGCAGGGCCTCCACGTCCACCTTGCCGCCGCTGAAAGGCGTAACCAGCGCCACGGCGCTTCCGCGGAACAGGGGTTCATGCTTCATGCTTCCAACCTCCCGTCAGATGTCCTTGCGGGGGATGTACCCCAGCTTGCACAGATATTCGGCGCTCAGCACGCCGCCGCCCGCCGCGCCGCGAAGCGTGTTGTGGCTGAGGCAGACGAATTTGTAATCCAGCACCGCATCTTCGCGCAGGCGGCCCAGGCAGATGGCCATGCCGCC
This sequence comes from uncultured Eubacteriales bacterium, assembly GCA_944333375.1. The sequence goes on along the minus strand of CALVKX010000069.1, from coordinate 3,907 downwards.
CTCGGTGTCCCGGTCCAGGCGGGTCTGGGGCCGGACGGGGTCGTCGAAGTAATGCAGAAATTTCTTTGGCGCGGAGGGAAGCTCCAGCCCCAGCGTGGCGGGCTTGCAGCTCTCCCAGCGCTCCAGGATCTCCTCCAGAGCGGGCTTGCGGCCGAATTTCACGCTCACCGCCGCCATATGCCCGTCGGAGGCGGCCACGCGCAGGCACTGCGCGCTGATGACCGGGGAGTTGGCGTCCACGATGGCCCCGTTTTCCACGTGGCCGAAGATCTTGAGCGGCTCGCGCTCGCTCTTTTCATCCTCGCCGCCGATGTAGGGGATGACGTTGTCGATCATCTCGGGCCAGGTTTCAAATGTCTTGCCCGCGCCGCTGATGGCCTGATACGTGCATACGGTGACCGCCTGCGGCTCAAAATCAAGCAGCGGCCAAAGGGCGGGAACGTAGCTCTGGATGGAGCAGTTGGGCTTGACGGCGATAAAGCCCGTGCGCGTGCCCAGGCGCCGCCGCTGCGCCTCGATGACCGCGGCGTGCGCGCCGTTGATCTCGGGAATCAGCATGGGCACGTCGGGGGTGTGGCGGTTGGCGCTGTTGTTGCTGATGACGGGCACCTCGGCGCGGGCGTAGCGCTCCTCCAGGGCGCGGATGTCCTCCTTTTTCATGTCCACGGCGCAGAATACAAAATCCACCTGCGCCGCCACATCCTCCACCCGGGAGGCGTCCAGGACGGTCAGGCGCCCGATGGCTTCCGGCACCGACACCTCGGGAAAGGCCCAGCGGCCCGCCACGGCCTCGGCGTAGGATTTGCCTGCGCTGCGGCCGGAAGCCGCCACGCAGGTCACCTTGAACCAGGGATGCTCCCTGAGCAGCAGAGCAAAGCGCTGCCCAACCATGCCTGTTGCGCCGATGATACCGACCCGATATTTCTGCATTCCCACTACCCCGTTTCTTCGTCAAATGCTCATAAGAACAGACTTCCCCAACGGCCCGCGCCTTATCAGCATATGCCGCAGAGCGCGCGGGGTGAAGGGAAGGGCTGTCCTTGGCTACAGAATACCATGCCGCAGGAAAGATGTCAATTCCGCCCGCCTTTACAAACACAGCCGGGTATGCTATGATACCAAAAGCCCTTTGCTGCACGCGGATGTCACGAAGGCGCCGTTTTCCCCTTCGAAGAGGGGAATGGGCTTCTGGGCGGATAAGTGAAATGCAAAGGAAGGAATCGAAAATGAAAAAAACACAGATTTTCCGTCTGGTGCTCTCTGCGCTGTTTTTGGCGCTGGGCTTTGTGCTGCCTTTTCTGACGGGCCAGATCCCGCAGGTGGGCAGCATGCTTTTGCCCATGCACCTGCCGGCGCTGGTGTGCGGGTTTGTATGCGGCTGGCCGTGGGGGCTTGCGGTGGGGTTTGTGATGCCCATCGCGCGCAGCTTTTTCTTTGGTATGCCTCCGCTGGTTCCCACGGCGCTGGCGATGGCCTTTGAGCTGGCCGGCTATGGGGCGGCGGCGGGACTCTTATATGAGCGCCTGCCCAGAAAAGTATGGCGCGCCTACGGTGCGCTGATAGGCGCCATGCTCGCGGGGCGCGTGGCATGGGGCCTGGCGAGCTGGGCGATCTATGCGCTCTTGACGCCTAACAGCTTTGCGTTGGCCACATTCTGGACGGGCGGCTTCGTCAACGCCTGGCCGGGTATGGTGCTGCAAGTGGTGTTGGTGCCGCTGGTGGTGCTTTCCCTGGAACGGGCACGGCTGATTCCGCTTAAGGAGAACTGAGACCCTATGGATCGGGCGTTTTTGAAAAAGCAGCTGGCGCAGACGCCGCAAATGACGCCGCAGGACGCCGTCAAGCTGGTATATCAGGCCGCGTTTGGCTGTGGGCATCTGCTTTGCGAGGATTGCGCGGCCGGGGTGGCCGGGGAGCTTTCGCGCACGCCCGTGCGGCCCGGCGCGGCCGCCTGCCGGCCCATCGGCGGCGGATGGTGCCGGCTGAACCTGGCTTGCGGCGAGGTGCACGGCATCCCGGCGAAGCGCATTGCGGAGATGATGCGCCTGAGCGCGACGCGGTCCCGGGGCGGAGAGGCGTTTTTGAAAGAGGGCCTGGAAGCCCTGCGTGTGCTGGCGCAGGCGGGGGAGACGCCGTTTTCCGCCGGGGCGCTGGCGGCGTTTCTTCGGAGCTGGGACCGCATGCCCCTTCATCACAGCGCGGTGTACCGGGCCGCCTATGCCCCGGCCTACCGGGTGGTGGCGGAGGACTTTGGAACGCTGGCGCTGGTGATCGCGCAGACGGAGCGGCATCTGGCGGCACGGGAGCGGGCGCTGGTGGTGCTGGACGGCCCCTGCGGCTCGGGAAAGACCACGCTGGCCGGAGCGCTGGGGGAGCTGTACCATACCGAGCCCATCCGCATGGATGACTTTTTCCTGCCGCCGGACCTGCGCACGCCCGAGCGTCTGGGGCGGCCGGGCGGAAACGTGCATTTTGAGCGCTTCCGCCAGGAGGTGCTCGGCGGCCTTCTGCGCGGCGGCGATGTAGCGTACCGGCGCTATGACTGCCAAAGCGGCGCATGGCTGCCGGCGACGCACCCGGCGGGACCTGTGACGCTCATTGAGGGCAGCTACAGCCATCATCCCTTCTTTCGGGAGGCGTATGAGGCGCTGGGCGCGCTGCGGGTGTTCGTGCACGCAACCGAGGGCGAGCGCCTGCGCAGGCTCGCCGCACGCGACCCGCAGCGGCTGCCCGCGTTTTTGAACCGCTGGATCCCCCTTGAAAAAACCTATTTTGAGGCGTATGATATCAGGAGTGGGGCGGATATCGTCCTGCAGAGCCAGCCATGGGCCTGACCGGCCCGGGAGAAGGTACAAAGGAGGGGGCCGCGTGCGGCTTGTGGTGATCGACGGACAGGGCGGAGGCGTGGGCAAGAGCCTGGTCGCCGCCGTCAAGCGGCTTGCGCCGGAGCAGGCGGTGATTGCCGTGGGCACCAACGCCCAGGCGACGGCGGCCATGCTGCGCGCGGGCGCGGACATGGGCGCGACGGGCGAAAACGCCATCCGCTATCAGTGCGGCCGCGCCGACGTCATCGCCGGGGTCACGGGCCTGCTCAACGCCAACGCCATGCTGGGCGAGATCTCGCCCGCCATCGCCGCGGCCGTCAGCCTGAGCGAGGCCAGGAAGGTGTTGGTGCCGCTGGAACGCTGCGGGCTGCTGATCGCGGGCGTGGGACGCCAGCCGCTGGACGGGCTCATCCGTGAGGCGGCGCGCATGATCTGCGCGCTTTGCGGCCATCCTGTGGACGACTCGGAACAACAAGAAAAAGGGGAATCATCAACATGAGCGAATGTACGCACGATTGTTCCACCTGCAGCCAGAACTGCGAGGGCCGCATGGACCCCAAAAGCCTGCTGGCCAAGCCGCATGAGCTTTCCCACATCAAAAAGGTTGTGGGCGTGTGCAGCGGCAAGGGCGGCGTAGGCAAGAGCCTGGTCACCTCCATGCTGGCGGTGCTGGCGCAACGCCAGGGCCTGAAGGTGGGCATCCTGGACGCCGACATCACGGGTCCCTCCATCCCCAAGGCCTTTGGCATCAGGGAGAAGGCCATGGGCACCGACGCGGGCATTTTGCCGGTCAAAACCAAGACAGGGATCGACGTGATGAGCCTCAACCTGCTTTTGGACAACGACTCCGACCCGGTGGTCTGGCGCGGCCCGGTCATCGCGGGCGCGGTGGGTCAGTTCTGGACCGACGTGATCTGGGGCGAGAAGGACGTGCTGTTCATCGACATGCCTCCGGGAACGGGCGACGTGATGCTCACGGTCTTCCAGACCATTCCCGTGGACGGTGTGATTCTGGTTTCCACCCCGCAGGAGCTGGTGGAGATGATCGTGGAAAAGGCGCTCAAGATGGCCGGGATGATGGA
>CALVKX010000068.1 GCA_944333375.1 uncultured Eubacteriales bacterium | reverse complement strand
CTTTTGCAGCGGGAGATGGGCATCGACATGCCCGTCAACCCCGAGCGCGCCACCGCGCTGGAAATCAGCCGCCTGCTACGCTTTCCCTTTGCCAGCAACATCGAGTCCTTCGCCAAGGGGCGGGTGGAGATGGTGGAGTTCCGCGCGCAGGAGCATGATGTGGTGGTTGGGCATGCCCTCAAGGACCTGCCCCGGAAATTCAGCGGCCTGCCCCAGGTGCTTTACGCCGCGGTGGAGCGCGACGGGAACGTGGTGATTCCCAACGGCGATTTCATCATCCGCTCCGGCGACCGCGTGCATGTGGCCGCCGACATGCTGACCATCACCTCGTATTTCCGCTTTCTGGGCAAGAATTCCCTGCGCGTCAAAAACGTGATGCTGCTGGGCGGCGGGCGCATCAGCTACTACCTGGCGAAGATGATCGTGCCCATGGGCATCCATGTCTCCATGATCGAGATCAACGAAAAGAAGGCCAACGGGCTGAGCGAGGCGCTGCCGGAGGTCAACGTCATCTATGGCGACGGCACCGACCAGGACCTGCTGGAGCAGGAGGGCCTCAGGCAGATGGACGCCTTTGTGGCCCTGTGCGACCGGGACGAGGAAAACCTCATGACCGGCCTGTTTGCCGTCAGGCAGGGCGTGCCCAAGGTCATCGTCAAGAACAACCGCGTGGCCTACGCCGATATCATCAGCGCCATGGGCCTGGACAGCATCGTCAGCCCCAAGGCCATCACCTGCGCCAACATCCTGCGCTACGTGCGCGGCAGGGGCAACGCCTACGGCACGAAGCTGGAGCGGCTCTACCGGCTCGTCAACGGCAAGGCGGAGGCGCTGGAGTTTATTCCCAAGGCCTCCGACCCCTATATCGGCATCCCCCTGCGCAGCCTCAACATCCGCCCCGGCACGCTGGTGGCGGTCATCGTGCGCGAGGGGAAGGTCATCGTCCCCTTTGGCAACGACCATATCGAGGCCGGCGACCGCGTGGTGATTATCGCCTGCGAAAGCGGCATCAGCGATCTGAACGAGGTCATCCACAGATGAACAAGCGACTGGTCCTGCGCCTTCTGGGCGCAATTTTGCTGATCGAGGCGCTGGCGATGGCGCCCGCGCTGGCGATCGCCCTGCTCTACGGCGACGGCGACGCGCTCTCCCTGGCCGCGACGGGGGCGATTCTCGTCACGCTGGGCTTTCCGGCCTGGCGCTTCGCACGGCCGCGGGAACAGAACCTGCGCGCGCGAGAGGGGTTTTTGGTGGTGGCGCTCTCCTGGGTGCTGCTCAGCGCCTTCGGCGCGCTGCCCTTCGTTTTTTCGGGGATGATCCCGAACTATGTGGACGCCTTTTTTGAGGCGGTCTCCGGCTTTACCACCACGGGCGCGACCGTGCTGGGCGACTTTGACGGCCTGCCCCGCGGCGTCATGTTCTGGCGCAGCTTCACGCACTGGATCGGCGGCATGGGCGTGCTGGTGCTCACCCTGGCGCTCCTGCCGCAGATGACGGGGCGCTCCTCCCATCTGGTGCGCGCCGAGAGCCCCGGCCCCAGCCTGAGCAAGATCGTGCCCAAGATGGGCGATACGGCCAAGATCCTCTATCTGATCTATGGCGCGCTGACGCTGATTGAGCTGGCGGCGCTGATTATCGCGGGCATGTCGCCCTACGATGCCGCCATCCACGCCATGGGCACGGCGGGAACGGGCGGCTTCAGCAACTACGCCAGCAGCATTGGCGCCTTCGACAGCGCGGTGATCGACGCGATCATCACCTTTTTCATGGTGCTGTTCGGCATCAACTTCGCGCTGTTTTACCGCGTGCTGGTGGGCGGCTGGCGAGATGCGCTCAAAAGCGAGGAGCTGCACTGGTATCTGGGCTTCTTTGCCGCCTCGACGCTCTTTGTCTCCGCCATGATTCTCCCGCGCTACGGCGACTTCCTCACCGCCCTGCGCTACGGCAGCTTCCAGGTGGCCACCGTCATGTCCACCACCGGCTACGCCACCGCCGACTTCAACCTCTGGCCGCAGGCCGTCAAGACGCTGATTATCGTGCTGATGTTCATCGGCTCCTGCGCCGGCTCCACGGCGGGCGGCATCAAGGTGGTCCGCGTGGGCATCCTCTTTAAGCTCGCCCACCGCGAGGTGCGCCGCACCTTCCAGCCCCGCAAGGTACAGGTGGTCCGCTTTGAGGGCAAGGGCGTGGAGGAGAATCGGCTGGCTCAGGTTTCGGTTTTCTTTTTCGTCTATGTCATACTGGTGTTGCTGGGAATGTTCCTGATATCCCTAGAGGGTCGCTATGATGTGGAGACGAACTTCACCGCCGCCCTCACCTGCATCAGCAACGTCGGCCCCGGCCTGGGGCACGTGGGCCCGGTGGAGACCTTCGCGGGCTACGGGCCCTTTGCCAAGATGGTGCTGAGCCTGCTGATGCTGGCGGGCCGACTGGAGCTGTTCCCGATTCTGGTTTTGTTTCATCCCTCCGTGTGGCGCAAGGGCTGAGGCCCTGCGCAGGCGGCCCGCCCCCTCCGGCCCGGGGGGCGGGCCGCCTCCTTTTTTGTCACATCTTTGTAAAAAATGCGTCCCGGCAAAGAACTTTATTTTCCAATAGTCTATACTTTCCTTGGGTTTTCATGTACAATAAGCTAGGGTAAATTCGTAACATTTCTACGCCATGCGGAAAGGGGAGGATCAGGCTGAAAAGGATCATCTGCCTTTTGATCGTGCTTTTGCTGATGTGCCCGGCCCTGGCGCTCGCGGACGACTCGGGCGTGCTGGCCGAAGGGGAACTCAATGACTGGATCGTCGGCGTGCTGCGCAAGAGCGCGGCCAGGGAACCGCTCAACGCGCCCGTGGGGGAGGAGTCCCGCACGGAGGACGGCTATGCCTTTATCTACGATTTTGCCACGCTGTACTATGACAAGCCCGTGCTGGACGAAACCAGCGTGCTCCTGGCCGTCTCCCTGACCAGCGAGATCTATCCCGGGCCGCGGAACATCTACCTGGGCGATGCGGAGACGGTGCTGACGGGGACCTATGGCTGGCAGAATCCCGCTTTGGCGGGCGACGGCGTCTTTGCCGCCTTCTACTGCCTGGACGGCCTGCCGCAGTCCGCCTACTGGTGCTGGGCGCAGCACGACGGGAAAGGGTCGCTGACCAGCGTGCAGTGCGCCATCCACGTCATGGCGGGCGAGGATCGCTATACCGACGCGGGCGTGATCTACTCGCTGGACGGCGGGGTGGTGACCGCCATCCACGTCTATGGCCTGAGCAGCTTTATCACGGGCAGCGAGGTTGGGAGCAACCTGGAGGCGGTGCGGAGCGTGGAGGACGCCGCGCAGGGCGTGTCGGTGACGGTGGAGGCCGCATCCGTGCCCCTCAGTGGCGCCGCGCCCTTTGGGGCCGGGGACCTGCGCTTTTCCGGCCTGGACTATGCGGCGCTGACCCTGGAGGGCGCCCGGGAGGCGCTGGGCGCGCCCGTCGCGGAGAGCGCCGCGCAGGACGAGTCCGGGGCGACCTATGTGAGCCTTCGATGGGAGGGCGCGGAGCTGATTTGGCTTGAGGAGGAAGGCGGCGGCCGCGCGCAGTCGCTGCGCGTGACCGGGACGCAGACCGCTGGCCCGCGGGGATTGAAGGCGGGCATGGGCTTTGAGGAGGCGTCGGCGCTGTTTTTGAGCGAGGGCGGGCCTGGCGTGCTCTACGGCGCGCAGGGCGATGCGCAGTACGCAGAGGCGCGCAGCGAAGGGACGCAGACGATTGTCAGCTACTATACCTCCGCCGGGGAGAGCGGCGGAAGCTATGTCCTGCAGCTTGTGTTTGAGAACGGGGCGCTGAAGGAGTGGGTGCTCTCCACCTCCGAAAGGCGCCTGACCCTGTGACCCCGATGCTGGGAGGTATGAGCATGAAGATTGATCTCACCTGTCCTGTCGAGCTGTGGCAGTATGCCATGCCCACCGAGGACGACGCCGACTGCACCTTTGTCATGAACAACCTCAGCGACAAGGTGGTCGTCTCTGTCCAGGTGACCCTCAAATGCTTTGACAAGGAGGACATGCTCCTCTTTTCGCAGACGGAGCGCATCCAGGGCCTCAAGGCCGGGGTGGGGGAGCGGTTCAGCATCATGCTCCTGCCGTCCCAGTGGCGCGACGTGGAGGGCGTCGATCTGGTGATCGAGAAGGTCTGGTTCGATGATTCCACCATCTGGCGCAGGGGCAACGCGCCCTTGACATACTATGATTCCAACGCCCTGCCGGTGGGGCGGGCGCTGGATGAGCTGCGCTTTGTGGCCGGCAAGGACGCGGTGGGCTATCCCGCAAGACAGGATCAGGTGTGGCTGTGCGTGTGCGGAAGGGCCAATCCGCTGGAGAGCGAGCGGTGCTGCCGCTGCGAGCGCAGGCGGGACGCGGTGTTCGCCAGCTTCAACCAGGAAAACGTCGCGCACGTCATCGCCGCGCATGAGCAAAAGCTCGCCGAGGCGGCCCGCAAGGCGCGCGAGGAAAACAACCTCCTGACCGAGAAGCGCGAGGTGGAGCGCGCCACCCGGCGGCGCCGCCGCCGCAGGACGGCGTGGATCGCGGGGCTCTCGGCCGGCGTGCTCGCCCTGGCCGCGGCCTGCGTGCTGTGGGTCGTGCCCGCGGTACGCTATCAGTCGGCCCTGGGGCTGATGAACGACGGCAAATACGAGGAGGCTCGCGCCGCCTTCAGCGCCATGGGCGACTACCGCGACGCGCAGGCGCAGCTCGCCGTGTGCGACTATGAGGAGGCCCTCTCGCTGATGGAGGAAGGTGGCGTGGAGGCGCTCAGGCAGGCCGAGGCGGACCTTGCGGCCATGGAGGGCTATGGCGACAGCGCGGACAGGCTCAAGGAGGTCACCTATGCGCTGGGCGAGGCATATCTGGCGGAGGGCAGCTATGAATTGGCCGCGGACCGCTTCCAGTCTTTGGATGGTTACCGGGACAGCGCCGAGCGTGTCCGGGAGGCCACCTACCTCCAGGCGCAGGCGCTCTATGACAGCGGCAACTACACCGTGGCGCGCGTTTTGTTCCAGGGGCTGGCGGACTACAGCGATTCGGCTGACAGGGCGCAAGCGTGCATCTATCAGGAGGGCAGGGCGCTTTATGAGGCGGGCGATTATGCAGGAGCCGTGAATCTGCTCAGCCCTCTGGGTGAGTACGAGGACGCGGCGGAGCTGGTCGCCCAGGGCAATTATGCGATGGCCGAGGAGAAGCTCTCCGCGGGGCAGGACGAGGAGGCCGGGCGGCTGTTCCTCGCTGCGGGCGACTACAGCGACGCTGCCGCGCGCGCCAATGACTGCCTCTATCAGGCGGCGCTGGCCGCCAAGGAGGCGGGCGACTACGACAAGGCCACGGAGCTCTTCACACTCATCCTGGGCTACCTGGACAGCGAGGGACAGATCGAGGACTGCCTCTACCGGCAGGCGCTGAGCCTGCGGGACGCCGGCGACTATGCCGGGGCGCTGGCGCTGATCGGCCTCAACGGCGTGCCGCAGGGCGAGGATGCCCGCCAGCTCTATTACGAGTGCAACTATGAGCTGGCCATGGCGGCCGTGGAGGCGGAGGATCTGGAGCGCGCCCAGGCGCTTTTGGAAAACGTGGACAACTACAAGGACAGCGAGCGTCAGCTCAACAGCGTGCGCTATGAGCTGGCCGAGGCGGCGCTGGAGGCGCAGAACTACGCCGACGCCCGCATCCTCTATAACGCTTTGGGTTCCTACAAGGACAGCGCCACCAAGCGCAAGCAGTGCGACTATGCCATCGCCTCCGCGGCGCTCACCGCGGGCGATTATGCCACGGCCGTCTCGGGCTTTGAGGCCCTGGGCTCCTACAAGGACAGCGCTACCATGTACGAAGAGGCCGTCTACCAACAGGCGCTGGCGCTCAAGGCCGCGGGCGACACCGAAGGCGCGGTGGCGGCGCTGGCGGCGATTCCCGACAGCGATCGGGCGCAGGACGAGCTGGCCGCCATCAGCCTTGAGCGCGGCGCCGAGCTGGAGGCGGCGGGCGACTACGAGGCGGCGGCGGAGGTCTACGCCGCCATCGAAGACAGCGAGGAGGCGCGGGAGCGCTACAACGCCTGCATGTACGCCCTGGCCGAGGGCCTGCGAGACGCGGGCGAGCTGACCGCGGCGGGCGCTGCCTTCGAGGCGCTGGGCGACTATCAGGATGCCGCCGAGCAGAGCGCGGCGTGCTATGAGAGCTATTTTGGCGTCACGGCCCAGACGGCGCGCGACGCCATGGACCAGCAGGATTACCCGGCGGTGATCGCCGCGCTGGAGCCGTTTTCTCTGGAGGGCCTGGCAGGGACGTACGCGGACCTGCCGGAGATCTACAACGAGGCGTGCTACCAGTACGCCGAGCAGCTCTATCGCGAGGGCAAGCCCTATGAGGCCCTGCCCTACTACCAGCGCGTGGGCGACTACCGCGACACGGCCTCCAGCAAGCTGGAACGCCGTCCCTACCTGATCCTGGGAGAGTGGTCCTCCACCACGGGAAAGACCGCGACCTTCCTGGCGGACGGCACATGCGACCTCATGGGCGAAAAGCTGTATTATCTGGTGAGCAACTTCAGCCTCTATACCGGGCAGAGCGAGGAGGAGATGACCATCACCCACAAGCTCAGCAGCATTGACAAGACCTCCATGAGCCTGCGCGATATCCGCGACGGTCAGGACGTGGTCTACAAGTTCACCCGCGTAGGCGAGTGGACGTTGCCGGAGCCGGCCTCCGGCGAGGAGGCCGCGGATGACGGCGAGGCGTGAGAAGGCGCGGCCCCGGCTGGAGGTCGGGGTGCTCTACGGCTTTCGGGCGCTGATGGTGCTGGCGGTGGTCCATTACCATATCTGGCAGCAGAGCTGGCTTTTGCAGCGGGTGACGCTGTTTGGGGCGACGCTGGACCTGGACTTCTTTGTCCGATCCTCCTATCTGTTTGTGGACGGGATGATCCTGCTCAGCGGCTTTTTGCTCTATCTGCCCTATGCGCGTCAGACGCAGGAGGGGACCCCGGTCCCGCCGGTGGGGCGGTTTTACCTCAACCGCCTGCTGCGCATCGTGCCGTCCTATCTGGCGGCGGTGCTGCTGGCGCTGTGGCTGTTCGCGCTGCCGCAGGGATCGTATTTCAACCCCGGCGAGATGGCGCACGATGTTGCCGCGCATCTGACCTTCACGTTCATGTTCTGGCCCCAGACGTATCTCTACACCCCGCTCAACGGCGCGCTGTGGACGCTGGCGGTGGAGATGCAGTTTTACCTCATCTTTCCTCTCCTGGCCCGGGCGGCGCAGAAAAAGCCCGCGCTCACGCTGGGCGCAATGGCGCTGGTGGGCTGGGCCTGGCGGCTGTGCGTGGCGCGCTTTGCCCAGGACACGGGGATGCTCATCAATCAGATGCCCGCCTATCTGGATGTCTACGCTCTGGGCATGCTGGGCGCGATGGCATATCTGCGCCTGCGAAGGCGCTGGGCGCGTTTGACGGCCGCGCGGCGGCGGCTGGCGGGATGGGCGTGCGCGGCGGTGTTCGTGGGCTGTCTGGCGGCCGTGACCGCCATCCTCAGGGCGCAGTCGGCGGCCGGCGCGGGCGGGCAGCATGCGCTTCATCTCTCCCAGATGGAAATGCGCCTGCCGATGACGCTGGCGCTGATGGGAGGGATGCTTTCGGCGGCCTACATGCCACGGCTGCTCCAAAAACTTCTGGACAACCGGCTGATGCGCTTTCTCTCCGCCATTTCGATGAACCTCTATATCTGGCATCAGCTTCTGGCCGTGCAGATGCGTCTGGCCTGGTTTCCGGACGCCGATACCCTGCACGCGGACACCCCGCGCCAGCAGGCGTATACGGTTTTGTGCTACTGCGTGAGCATTGTGGTTGCGATGGCCGCTACCTATGGGCTTGAGCAGCCCGTGACGCGGGCGGCGAACGGTTGGATCAAACGATTGGGAAGGAAGCGGTATTCATGAAGGACCCCAGGCTGGAAACCCTCGCCCGTCAGCTCATCCGCTATTCATGCGGACTGAAGGCCGGAGAGCGCGTGCTCATCGAGAACTTCGGTGTGGAGGCGGAGATGCTGACCGCGCTGATCCGGGAGGCGTACGCGGCGGGCGCGGAACCCATCGCCGTTTTGCGGGACGCGGCGGTGCAGCGGGCGCTGATGATGGGCGCGACGGCGCAGAAATGGGACGAGGAGGCGCGCGTGGACGCCGAGCGCATGCGCGCGGTGGACGCCTATATCGGCATCCGCGCGGGCGAAAACGCCTATGAGCAGTCCGACGTGCCGCCCGAGAAGCAGCGCCTGTACATGCAGCATTACAGCCAGCCCGTGCACAGCCTCATCCGCGTGCCCCACACCCGCTGGGTGGTGCTGCGCTATCCCACCCCGGCCATGGCCCAGCAGGCGGGGATGAGCACCGAGGCGTTTGAGGACTTTTACTTCGACGTCTGCACGCTGGACTACGAGAAGATGAGCCGCGCCATGGACGCGCTGGTCGCCCGGCTGGAGCGCGCAAACGATGTGCGCATCGTGGGTCCCGGGACGGATCTTTGCTTTTCCATCGCCGGCATGCCCGCCATCAAGTGCGACGGCAGGCTCAACGTCCCCGACGGCGAGGTCTACACCGCCCCCGTGCGCGAGAGCGTCAACGGCGTTTTGCAGTACAACACGCCCAGCCTCTATCAGGGCACCGTCTTTGAGCGCACCTGCCTGACCTTCCGCGACGGCAGGATCGTGGAGGCCACCAGCAGCGATACCGCCCGCAGCAACCAGATCTTCGACACCGACGAGGGCGCGCGCTACGTCGGCGAGTTCGCCATCGGCGTCAACCCCTACATCACCCGCGCCATCAAGGACACCCTCTTTGACGAGAAGATCGCCGGGAGCTTCCACTTCACCCCCGGCAACTGCTATGACGAGTGCCCCAACGGCAACAAGAGCGCCATCCACTGGGATCTGGTCTGCATCCAGACCCCGGAATACGGCGGCGGCGAGATGTACTTTGACGGCGAGCTGATCCGAAAGGACGGCCGCTTCGTCCCGGACGACCTCCTGCCCCTGAACCCCGAGAACCTGAAATAGCGGTTTTCGCGCAAGCGGCGGCCC
>CALVKX010000067.1 GCA_944333375.1 uncultured Eubacteriales bacterium | reverse complement strand
GAGGTCTGCCCCGACCCCAAGATCGGCATCCCCGACGAGGACGGCGAGATCGTGGACTGGGTGGAATTGAAAAACACCACCGACAGCCCCATTTCGCTTACCGGCTATTACCTCAGCGACAAGGAAAACAAGCCCACCAAGTGGCGTTTCCCCGACGGCGCGGTCGTCCCGGCCAACGGATATTATCTGGTCTACTGCTCCGGCAAGGACAAGCTTCAGGAAAACGGCGTGCCGCACACCAATTTCTCCATCTCCGCCGAGCGCGAGAGCGTCGTGCTCAGCGACAGCTACGGCCGCTTGGTGGACCGCGTGAGCATCGAAAACGTGCCGGAGGACTACGCCTACGGCCGCAACGAGAGCGGGGAGTGGCAGCTCTATGAGCTCAGCTCGCCCGGACAGCCCAACACCGCCGACGGGCAGGCGCGAAGCGACGAGATGTTTCGCGCCTACAACCCCACCGGCGTCATCATCAGCGAGGTCATGGCCTCCAACGATACCGTGGCGCTGGGCGCCGCGGGCCTCACCCGTGACTATGTCGAGCTTTACAACACCTCCGACCAGACCGTGGACCTCACCGGCTACGGCCTGAGCGACAACCTCGGCCGCCCGCGCAGATGGCAGTTCCCCCAGGGAGCTGCCATCGCGCCAGGCCAGTATTTGATCGTCTATCTGGACGGACAGTCCGAGCTGACCACTGTAACCGATCTTCATACCAATTTCAAAATCGCCCGAGCGGGCGGCGAAACCATTTCCTTTTGCGACCCCACGGGCCGCGTTTTGGACCGCATCCCTCTGAGCCTGATCCCCACCGACCACAGCTACGGCCGCACGCTCGGCCTTGGCGGCTTTTACTACTATGACGTTCCCACGCCCGGCGCGGCCAACGGAACGGGTTATTACGGCTATGCCCAAAACCCGTCCCTGTCCATGCCCGGCGGCGAATATAAAGGCGAGATCGAAGTCACCATCAACGTGCCCGACGGCACCGTCGTCTATTACACCACCGATTCCTCCATCCCCACCGAGCAAAACGGCATCCGCTACGAGGGCGAGACGCTCACCTTCAACAAGGTCACGGTCCTGCGCGCCCGCGCCTTTGACCCCACCGGCATGCTCCAGCCCAGCGAGACCGCGACGGCCACCTACCTGATGAACCTCTATCACGCGTTCCCCATCGTGAGCCTCGTCACCGACCCGGATGAGCTATGGAACGAGGAGGACGGTATGCTGGCCATCGGCGGCGAGCTCTACAAGGAACCGGGCAAGCTGCCCTTCAAGCTGACCACCGGCGAATACCCGCTCTACCGCACCGTGGGCAAGGTCGCGCGGCCAGGACACGTGGAGTTCTACGACAAGGAGGGAAACACCCTCATCGATCAGGACTGCGAGTTCGGCCTGCAGGGCCAGTACAGCCTGGACATGCCGCAGAAGACCTTCAAGGTGCGCGCCAAGGCCAAGTACGGCAACAAATACTTTGACGCCAAGCTCTTTGAGGACCTGCCCTATACCCAGTACAAGGGCTTCGTATTGCGCATGGGCGGCAACGACAGCGTCTGGACGCGCTTTAACGACGCCTTCCAGAGCCAGCTCATCAAGCGCTTCAACGAGATCAGCGACAACCCCAGCGACGTGCTCTACCAGGAATGGGAGCCCGTAGTGGTGTACCTCAACGGCGTGTACTGGGGTCACTATAACCTGCGCGAGCGCGTGGACCGCTTCTTCGTGGCCCAGCACGAGGGCCTGTCGCTGGAGGAAGCCGACAACATGGATCTCCTGGAGGCCAGCGGCACCGTCAACTACGGCAGCAACAAGGAATACCGCGAGATGATTAAAAAGGTGGAGGCTTCCTCCCCCGGGACGAGCGAGGAGGACCTGCAATACATCCTGGATAACATCGATGTGGACAACTACTTCGACTACATGGCCTTTGAAATGTTCTTTGGCAACTCCGACCCCGGCAACATCCGCTTCTACAAGCTGGACGGGGAGGGACAGAAGTGGAAGTGGATCTTCTACGACGCGGATTACGGCCTGTTCCAGTCCGGCTTTGACAGCCCCACCAGCTACCTCAAGGAAACCGGCGCCGGCCAGCAGAACATCAACAACACGCTGATTCGCAAGCTGCTGGAAAACGAGGAGATGCTCCACAAGTTCCTCACCCGCCTGGGCGAGATCTATCAGGTGTTCACCACCGAGTTTATGACGGATCTCTTTAACGAGATGGCCGCCACCCTGGAGCCGGAAATGGCGCTGCACGTCGCGCGCTGGGCCGAGGAAAACGACAAGAACATCAACATGGATTCGCCCACCACGCCGGAGGGCGCGATGCGCTACTGGAACACCCGCCTGGACTACACGCGCAACGTCCTCAAGAAGCGCCCCACCTATTTCTATGAAATGGTGCAGGAAAAATGGAACCTGAGTGACGACCAGATGCTGATCTACTTTGGTCCCAAGCCGGAGCTGCCCTCCGACGCCAACGTGACCGAAGGCAAAAAGTGGGGCTGATCCCCGCCGGTTGACAAAGCCCCTGCCGTCAGGTATTCTATAGGCTCAAGCCACGAAGGAGGTTACCCACCCATGACATCCACCGCCCTGTCCATCGCTACCAGCGCAAGCTCCCTTGTTGAAGCCACGGGCCTGGCCGCGCAGTTCAAATCCATCGTGCCAGGCGACCTGTTTATCGCGCTGGGGCTGGGCTTTCTGATCGGCATCATCATCGCCGTGGTCTACCGCAAGACCTACCGCGGCGTGCTCTACAGCCCGTCCTTTACGCTGACGCTCATCATGCTCACCCTCATCACCACTCCTGTGGTCATGTGCATCAAAAACGATATCGCGCTCTCCATGGGCATGGTCGGCGCGCTGAGCATCGTGCGTTTCCGTACCGCCGTCAAGGACCCGCTGGACACGGCCTACATGTTCTGGGCGCTGACGATGGGAATTCTGCTGGGCGCGGGGCTGCACCTCATCGCCGTCATCGTGGTGCTGTGCATCTCGGTGCTCATGTTCGTGCTCTCCTTTGCCAAGCTCACCACGCCCAACGCCTACCTGCTGGTGGTGCACTACGACGAGTTCTGCGAGGCCGCCATCCAGAGCGAGCTCAACCGCAGCGTCAAGAGCAGCAAGCTGCGCTCCAAGACCCTCACCCGCGCGGGCGCGGAGATGACCTACGAGGTGCGCATCAGCGAGCGCACCGAGGTAGTCACCCGCATGCTGGACATCGAGGGCGTCCACGACGCCACGCTGGTCGCCTGCCAGAGCGAGGTCGGCGCGTAAAGGAGTAATACGCCATGGCGATTTCCGTGCCCCTACGGCATGAGCTCAAGTTTTTCATCACCCCTCTGGAGTACCAGGTCCTCAGCCGCGTTTTGGACAAGGTCCTCTGGCGTGACGCAAACGGCGATGAAAACAACGAGTATCATATCCGCTCGCTCTATTTTGACACGCGCTTCAACGACGCCCTGCTCGACAAGATCAACGGCGTAAAGAACCGCGACAAGTTCCGCATCCGCATCTACAACTTCTCCGACCGCCTCATCCGCATGGAGTGCAAAACCAAGGTCGGTCAGCTCATCTCCAAGCGCTCCATCGCCATCCCGCGGCTTTTGGCCGAGCAGCTCATCGCGGCCGATCCCACGGGCCTGGAGCGCACGCGCAGCGGCCTCCTGCGGGACGTCTACCGCGAGATGGCGCTCAACGGCCTGCATCCCGTGGTCATCGTGGACTATGTGCGCGAGGCATACATCCACCCCGCCGAGGAGGTCCGCATCACCTTCGACAAGCAGCTCCACACGGGCCTTGGTTCCATCGACCTGTTCAATCCCTATGTGCCCACCATCTCGCCCTTTGACAACGGCGAGATCATCCTGGAGATCAAGTTCAACCGCGTCATGCCGCCCTATATCCGCGACCTTCTGTGCGCGCACGTCAAGAGCGCCCAAAACAGCGCCATTTCCAAATATGTGCTGTGCAGGCGGTTTGAAAACTTTGAGTAAAAAGGGAGCCCCTATTGCCGGGGCTCCCTTTTGCCTGCTTTTTGACTTACCATCTCGCTGAGGATGAAGAGCAGAACGATTAGCAGCATCAGAAATACCGGCATGACGCCCATACCCATCAGATGACTCAGCAGCCCGGTCAACGGCGGCATGAGCGTGCTGCCCACATAGGCAAACGCCATCTGGATTCCCATCACGCTTTGGCTGGCCTCGCTGCCGAAGATCACGGGCGTCTGATGGAGCATGGAGGGATAGACGGGCGCAAAGCCGAGCCCCACCAGCACGCAGGCCACGGGAAGGAGCGTGTCAAGGGGGGAGAGGAGCAACAGCGCCGTTCCTGCGGCGGAACACAGCACACCCGCGCGGATGAGCTGAGGAGGGCGCAGACAGGCGGTGAGAAAGCCTGAGAGCATGCGGCCCGCGGTGATTCCCAGGAAGAACAGCGATACCCACGAGGCGGCTACATCCGCGCTGATGCCGCGCGCGCCGGTCAGATAGCTGGCGCACCAGAGGTTCATTACGGCTTCTGCGCCGCAATAGGACAGGAGGGAAACCAGAACCGCCGGAGCCAGAGGCAGGCGCAGCACCTGTCCCAGGCGCAGAGGGGCGCGCCGTTCATCGGCGGCACCGGGCGTTTCTCCAGCCCTGCGCCACAATGGTAGGGAGAGGAACAAAACGGCTGACAACAGGCATTGCGCCACGGCCATGCCCAGATAACCGCCGCGCCACTGGCCTGTATAGCGCAGGAACGCGCTGATCACGGCCGGCCCCGCCGTCGCGCCAAGCCCCCAGAAGCAGTGCAGCCAGTTCATGTGCCGGGCGCGATAGTGCAGCGCCACAAAGTTGTTGAGGGCCGCGTCCACGGCCCCGCCGCCCAATCCCAGGGGAACGCACAGCGCCAGCGTCAGCACAAACGAGTGGCTCAGCGCCATCCCCAGCATGGCGGCGGCCGTCATCAGCACGCTTGCAGCGGTGACGCGCGCCGTACCAAAGCGCGCGATGAGCCGCGCGCTCACCAGGCCGCTTACCACTGTGCCCGCGCAGACCACGGCGCTGAGCACCCCGGCCATCGGCACGCCAACACCCAGGTCGGCGTGCATGGCGGGCCAGACCGAGCCGAGAAGCGAATCAGGCAAGCCAAGGCTGACAAAGGCGATGTAGATGAGGACCAAAAGCGCAGTCAAAAACAATCCGTCCCTTCCTCAAAGCGGAAAACAAAGAGCCGATCGGAGGCATCGGCTCTTTTGAGGCTCATGACCGCTCAGGCATACCGCCGCACGATCTCCTCCAGCGACGCCAGCCCGTTGTGGAAGCCGTTCCCGTTGTCCATCACCACGTCGGCGACGCTTTTGTAGATGGGCATGCGCTCGTTGTAGATGCGCTCGATCTCCTCCCTGCCCTTTTGGGCCAGAAACGGCCGCTTCTCGGCGCGGATATCGAGCATGATGTCGTCGATGGGACGGTCGATGAGCACAACCAGGCCGTGGTTTCGCATCAGCCGCCGGTTTTCCTCGCGCAGGGAGACGCCGCCGCCGGTGGAGATGATGCCCGGCGTGGCGCTGGCAAGCTGCTGCAGAAGGCGCGTCTCGCCGTCGCGGAACGCCTGCTCGCCAAAGGTGGTGTAGAGCTGCGCGGTGTTCATGCCGGTGGTTTCAGCCAGATAAACATCCGTATCCAGGTAGGGGATCTGCAGCTTCTGGGCCACCCGGCGGCCCAGAGCACTTTTTCCGCTGCCGGGCATGCCCACCAAAAAGATGTGACGTTCCATCCACGGTCCTCCTTTGTGACTTTCGGGGCTCAGCGCGATTCGAGCTTTGGGGGCTCCTGGCGGCGCGCGAGCTGAAGCGTGAAGCGAAAGCCCGCGCCGCTCTCCAGCGGCAGCACCTCGATGGTCTGACGGTGCAGTTCCATGATCTGTTTGCAGATGCTCAGCCCGAGGCCCGTCCCCTTTCCGGAGGTATGGGCCTTGTCCGCCTTGTAAAAACGTTCAAACAGGTGCTCGCGGTCCTCCGGCGAGATGGGCTCGCCGTCATTTTGGATCACGATGGCTACCATATTATCATGCAACAAGGAAGTGCGGATTGTCAAGCTCCCTTTCTCAAAGATGAACTTGAGCGCATTGTCGATGATGTTGTGCACCACCTGGGAAATGCGGTCGCTGTCGGCGTGCACCATGCAGGGCTCGGTGAAAAAATCGATCTGCACGTTGAGCGATTTTTCCTCAATGTCGTTCATCCGTCCGATGAGCACGCGGCGGATGAGCTCGTTTATGTCAAAATCGCTGAGGTTGAGCTTGTCCACGCCCTTGTCCATGCGGCTGAGCTGCAGAAGGTCTGCGATCAGCCGCTTCATGCGGTTCGTTTCGTCAAAGACGATCTTGAGGTAACGCGGGTATTCGTCCTGGGGAATGGTGCCGTCGAGCATGCCCTCGACAAAGCCGTGGATGCTGGTCACGGGCGAGCGCAGCTCGTGGCTGACGTTGGCGACGAACTCGCGGCGGCTTTCCTCCACCTGCTCGAGCTTCTCGGCCATGACGTTGAAGGCCCCGGCGAGCTGGCGTACCTCGTTGACGCCCGTCACCTGCGCCCGGGCGCTGAGCCTGCCGCGGCTCATTTCCTCGGCCGCGCCGGTGATGACGGTCAGCGGCCGCACGATCCCGCGGGCATAAAAGGCCGTGCCGATGATGGCCGCCAGCGCGGCGAAGGCAAAGCCGATGCCGATCTGAAACAGGAGCCCGTGGTATTCCGCCTCGATGATCTGCGAGCTGGTATGGATGAACACCGCGCCCAGCACCGTGTCATCCTGAACCCAGGGCACAGCCACGGTAAAGACGGGCCCCTGGGAATCGTGGGTGATCTGCGTCTGCACCTCCCGGCCGCTGAGCACCTCGCGAAGCGCGGCGGACATGTCCTCAGCGTCCAGCGTCTGCAACGCGTCCACGCTGCCCTCGATGGCGGACTGCATGTTGTCCATCACCCGGCCGTTGCGGTCCACGATGAGGATATAGGCGCCGTAGTCCTCGTAGACGGCCCGCGCCTTCCATTGCAGATAGGCCATGGTGGAGGACTGGATGTTGAGGTAGTCGGCAATGGTGTTTTCGTCTATCCGGCTGGCCAGAAAGGCGATCTCGCGGGCCTGCATCAAAAGGCCCTCCATGCGGCTGTCCACCATGGCCGAGCGGATGGAGAACATGGAAAACGCGCCGCTGATGAGCACGACCAGCACGATGACGCACATGAACAGCGCCAGCAGCCGGTCAAACATGGTTTGAAACATGGGGTCATCCTCTCCGGGAAACCGTCAGTTGGCCTTGTACTCAAATTTGTAGCCCACGCGCCATACGGTGTGGATCTCCCAGCCGTATTTTTCGCAGTCTGGCAGCTTTTCCCTCAGGCGCTTGATGTGCACGTCCACGGTGCGGCTGTCGCCGAAGAAGTCAAAGCCCCAGACGCGTTCGAGAAGCTGCTCGCGGGTAAAGACCATGTTGGGGTGCGACGCCAGATAGAACAGCACCTCCAGCTCCTTGGGGGGCATCTCCAGCTCGCGGCCCTCGTACGTCACCTCGTAGCGGGCCAGGCTCACCGTCAGCCCCGGGAAGCGCAGGGTGTCGTCCGCGTCCCCGGCCGGGGCGGCGGGGTTTTCGGCGGGCGCGCGGCGCAATACGGCCTTTACGCGCGCCACCAGCTCCTTGGTCTCAAAGGGCTTGGTCACATAATCGTCCGCGCCCAGCTCCAGCCCAAGCACCTTGTCGAACGTCTCGTCCCGGGCGGTGAGCATGATGACGGGAACCTTGCTGGTCTTTCGGATCTCCTTGAGCACCTGAAGGCCGTCCATGCCGGGCAGCATCACATCCAGAAGCACCAGGGCCGGCGTCTCGCGCCGGAACGCCTCCAGCGCCTCGTCGCCGCGGGCGGCCTCCGTCACGTCAAAGCCTTCCTTCTCCAGATACAGCCTGACCAGATGGCTGATGTTGGGATCGTCGTCCACCAGCAAAATCCGCTGCTTTTCAGACATGGGAAATCACTCCTCTGCGTGTTATTTCAGGCTCACGACGGTCACGCCCTGCTCGCCCTCGCCATACATGCCGTCGCGGTACTTCTTTACGTTCATATGCGTGCGCAGGTGGCGCTGGATGCCTGCGCGCAGTACGCCCGTGCCCTTGCCGTGGATGATGCTGACCTCGTTGAGCCCGGCCAGCGTCGCATCGGCGAGGTAGATGTCCACGGCGGCAATGGCTTCGTCCAGCGACATGCCGCGCACGTCCACCTCCATGGGCACGGCGGGCCTGACCGCGGACACCCGGTTCATCACCCGGCTCTGCCTGGGCTTGTCCGGCTCCACGAGCTTGAGCTGGCTCAGATGCGCCTTCATCTTAATGATGCCCGCCTGAATCTGCACCTCGCCGTTTCGGTCGGCGGGGGAGAGGACCGTGCCCTTCGTGCCCAGGTGCACGATCTCCACACTGTCGCCCGGACGCACGCTCTTGGGCGGGGTGAAGTTGGCCTCGCTCTTTTCGCTCAGGCCCTCGCTGAGGGCGTCAATGCCGTCCTCCATGCGCTTTTTGAGGCGCTGGACCTCGTGCTCGGGCGTCTGCGCCTGCTTTTTCATGGCCTTGAGCTCGCGGATGATGCCGTCGGCCTCGCGCCGGGCGTTTTCCATCACGCGGCGCGCCTCGTCCTTGGCCTTTTTGAGGCTCTTGTCGCGGCTCTGCTCGATTTCGCGGCGCAGGCGCTCGGCCTCGTCGCGCAATTTCACCGTCTCACGCCGGGTTTCCTCGGCGATTTCCCGCTCGCGCTCGGCAATCTGGCGGTGATACTCGGCGTTGGCGATCACGTCCTCAAAGCGGATGTCCTCCTTGGAAAGCAGCGCCCTGGCCCCGTCGATGAGCCGCTCGGGCAGGCCGAGCTTGCGGGAGATGTCAAAGGCGTTGCTCTTGCCGGGAATCCCGATGGAGAGGCGGTAGGTGGGCCTGAGCGACTCCACGTCGAACTCCACGCTGGCGTTCTCCACCCCCGGCGTGCTCAGGGCAAAGGCCTTGAGCTCGCTGTAATGGGTGGTGGCCATGGTGCGCACCTTGCGCTCAAGCAGGCTGGAGAGGATGCTCTGGGCCAGGGCCGCGCCCTCGGTGGGATCGGTGCCCGCGCCCAGCTCGTCAAAGAGCACCAGGTCGTTGTCGCGGACGCAGGAGACGATCTCGACGATGTTGGTCATGTGCGAAGAAAAGGTGCTCAGCGACTGCTCGATGCTCTGCTCGTCCCCGATGTCGGCGTATACCCGGCCAAAG